>DMNR01000261.1:0-601 GCA_003452655.1 Actinomycetota bacterium
GAGTAGGGGCGGCCCCGGGTTGGCGAAGCGGGTGGGATTGGGTTAGCTTAGGCATACCTAATGTCTCGGGGGAGTCTGCGTGAAATCCATCAAGAAGCTGCTGATTGCTGGCGGTGCAACTGCGCTCGCCGTCGTCGGTTTGTCTGCCTGTTCGTCATCGTCGAGTTCGTCAGAGAACAGCCTGACCGTGTATTCCGGCCGCTCGGAGTCGCTGGTGAAACCGCTCTATGACAAGTTCACCGAACAAACAGGAATCGCACTCAACGTGCGCTACGGCGACTCAGCGGAGCTATCGGCCCAGATTGCCGAAGAGGGTTCGAATACCCCAGCTCAGGTCTTCTATTCCCAAGACGCCGGAGCAATTGGAGCACTCGAAAAAGCGAGCTTGCTTGCCCCGCTACCGACATCCGTCGCAACGACCGTGCCGCAGGTTTACCGCACGGCGAATTGGACGGGCATCTCTGCCCGGGCTCGCTCAATCGTGTACAACCCCACGCTGGTGCCGAAAGCGCCCAAGACGGTCTTCGACCTCGTCAAGCCCGAGTACAAGGGCCAACTCGGGATCGCGCCCAACAATGCGAGCTTCCAGTCCTTCGTCACC
>DMNR01000261.1:747-2816 GCA_003452655.1 Actinomycetota bacterium
AGCTTCCAGTCCTTCGTCACCGCGATGCGCATGACCGAAGGCAATGCGAAGACCGAGGCATGGCTGAAGGGCATCGTCGCCAATGGCGTTCAGAAGTTCGAGAACAACGTCACGATCGTCAATGCGATTAACGATGGAAAGCTCGGCATTGGGCTGGTGAATCACTATTACTGGTTCGAGATCGCAAAAGAGAAGGGTGGCGCACAGAACATGAAGGCCACCCAGGCTTTCACCTCGCCGGGTGATCCAGGTTCGCTTGTCAACGTCTCAGCCGCAGGGTTGACCGCCACGAATGCGAACAATGCGAACGCAGAGAAGCTGATCGCGTTCTTGCTCTCTGTTGACTCCCAGACCTACTTCGCCACCGAGACATTCGAATACCCGCTGTTACCGGGAATTCCGGGACCCGACGGTGCACCACCGCTTTCTAGCCTGCAGAGTCCGCCGGTTAAGTTGAACGACTTGAGCGACCTGCCAGGTACCCAGGCGATGCTGCGTTCCGTCGGACTGATTTGACCGCTCGCGCCCCACGGCTACTCCTCCTGCTCGCAGGAGTGGTGGCGGTGGTGGTGTGTGTACCTCTGGTCTACCTCATTGTTAGGGCGTTAGAAGGCGGGGCAGAAACCGCAAGAGTTGTTTTCGAGCAACCCTCTGTTTGGCAAGCTGCAGCAACATCACTCGCGCTAGCCGCACTTGTGGCAGTTACCACTGTTTGTATCGGTGTACCTGTCGCTTGGTTAGTCGTCCGTGCGGCCATCCGGGCTCGGCAGCTGTGGATCGTCGTTGTGGTCCTCCCGCTCGCTGTTCCAAGTTTTGTTGGCGCCTTCGCCTGGGCTTCCTTGTTCCCGGGATTCGCGGGTTTCTGGGCTGCCTGGGTAGTGCTGTCGGCCGCGACCCTGCCCTACGTCATCTTGCCGACTGCAGCTGCACTTCGCAGCGTCGATCCTGCTCACGAAGAAGTCGCGCGAACGCTGGGCTTACGAGCGGTACCTGCCTTCCTCCGAGCTGCGCTGCCGCAGATCTGGCCAGCTGTTGGTGGCGGGGCGCTACTTGTTGCCCTTTACGTTTTGAGTGACTTCGGGGCCGTGTCCATCCTTCGAGTCGACACACTCTCGCGGGCGATCTACGCCTCGTATCGGAGTTCGTTCGACCGGTCTTCTGCCGCGATACTCGCACTACTTCTTGCGCTACTCGCGGTCCTCGTGGTGGCAATCGAACAGCGGGCCCGGGGCCGAGCCCAACGATCACGCCTGGCCACCGCAGCTCCCCGCCAGCCCCTGCCCGTGCGCCTGGGCCGCTGGACTGTGCCCGCCTACCTGCTCCTCGGCAGCGTTGTCACGGCCGGCCTTGTCGTCCCGTTGCTATCGACGATTCGGCAACTCGCTACTGGCTCAAGCGCGAGGCTCGATGTAGCCGATCTGACGAATGCTGCCCTGACATCAGCGTGGTACGGGCTAGTTGGAATGGTGTTCGCTCTCGGGCTAGCGATTCCGGTTGGACTGCTGGCGGGGCGGTATCCGTCACGGTTGTCGCGAAGTCTTGAGCGGTTCTCGTTCGTTGGCCATGCGTTGCCTGGCGTGGTCGTCGGTCTGAGCATCGTGTTCGTCGGCACGCGACTTGTACCAGGCATCTACCAAACGGTCGCGCTACTCGGCTTCGCGTATGGCGTGCTGTTTCTCCCCAAGGCCGCCGCCGCCGTTCGAGGGTCCGTGGCGACGGTGCCCCCCGTCCTCGAGGACGTAGCGCGCACGCTGGGCCACTCGCCTTTCCAGGCCTTCATGCGAGTGACCTTGCGGCTGGCCTCACCGGGCATTGCCGCGGGTGCTCTGCTCGTGCTTCTGACGGTGATGAAAGAACTACCGGCAACGCTCATGCTGCGCCCGACGGGCGAGAACACCCTGGCAACCCGACTGTGGTCGCTGTCAGAAGTGGGTGCCTACGCCGCAGCTGCGCCGTATTCGCTTTCACTCATTGCGATTGGAGCGATCCCCGCGTTTGTCTTGGCTGTGCCACTCGTGAGAGCGTCAAAGCGTCGTGGAGCTGAATCGAGTGGCCAACAATCACGAGAC
>DMNR01000438.1:0-3270 GCA_003452655.1 Actinomycetota bacterium
CCCTCGACACCGAATTGCTCGCCGAACTCATTGGCTACGTCGAATTGCGGGAGTTGCTTTCCGAAGAAGCCGTCGCCGAAGTGGAGGCCCAACTCGGCTACTTGACACCCGAGCGGCGCGCCGCCAGTGTCGAACAGACCGCCGATCTGCTGCGCATCCTCGGCCCGCAGTCCGCCGATGAATGGCTCAAGCGAGGAGTCCGCCCCCAATGGCTAGCTCAGCTCATTGACCAACGGCGAGCGATCGAAGTCCGTGTGGGAAACGAGACGCGGGTCTCGGCGATCGAGGATGCCGGGCGTCTGCGCGATGCGTTGGGAACAGCACTCCCGCCCGGAATCCCAGACGCCTTTCTGGAGCTCAGCGAGGATCCACTCTCGGAACTCATCGGCCGATATGCCCACACCCACGGACCCTTCACTGCGGCTCAGGCCGCGCACCACTTCGGACTCGGAGTCTCTGTCGTTGAGCTTGCGCTAACTCGGTTGAGTTCCCGCGGGCAGGTGGTCAGCGGGGAATTCCGTCCTGGCGGCAGCGGGACGGAGTGGTGCAACTCCGAAGTCCTGCGCCGCATCCGACGCAAATCCATAGCCGCGCTTCGCCAAGAGGCTGAACCGGTTGCGCCTGCGGCCCTCGGACTGTTCCTCCCAGAATGGGCGGGGATCCGCCGACCGCAACGTGGCACCGATGCAGTACTCGCAGCTATCGATTCATTGGCAGGTGCTCCGGTACCGGCCTCTGCACTGGAGTCCATGATCCTGCCTGCCAGAGTCAGCGACTACTTGCCGGCGATGCTCGATGAATTGACCTCTGCCGGTGAAGTCGAATGGTGCGGGCGCGGGCGCATTGCCGATGCAGACGGTTGGATCAGCCTGGCAACAGTCGAGCGCGCTGACCTACTGCTGCCCGACCCCTCGCCCGATCACGAGTTGAGTCCGACGTCTACAGCACTCATGGCGGCTTTGACCAACGGCGGAGGTTGGTTGTTCCGGGAGATCCTCGAGCGCACCGACGGGGCAACTGAACGGGACTTGAGTACCGCACTGTGGGACCTCGTCTGGTCTGGGTACCTCACTGCCGACACGATGGCCGGACTTCGTGCCTTGGTCGCCGGAGGTGGAGTCGGGAAGAAGTCGACGACCGCCCGCCGACGGAAAAGCGGACCCGCTGGTCGCACTCGCGCAGCTCGACTGGGGCGCTCACACTCATCCACCCGAATCGGACCTCCGACAACACTCGGTCGCTGGTCTGCGCGACAACCCACATCACGCAACCAGACCGAACGATCGGCAGCCGTCGCCAACGTTTTGCTAGACCGCTACGGCATTGTCACTCGTGGAGTCGCGACAACTGAAGGAATTGTCGGCGGCTTTGCCGGGGTGTACCGAGTGCTCAGCGCCCTTGAAGATGCTGGAACCACTCGCCGGGGCTACTTCGTTGAGGGACTTGGTGCGGCCCAATTCGCATCGCCTGGTGCCGTCGATCAACTGCGCCTGCAAGGACGTGATCTCACTGCGCGGCAGCCCGGCGAAGCACGCGACGTCATTCTGCTTTCTGCCTGTGACCCCGCCAACCCTTACGGTGCGGCACTTCCGTGGCCTGGTTCACCGGCAGATAAGACTGTTGGTCATCGACCAGGTCGAAAGGCGGGTGCTGTGGTCGTCTTGGTCGACGGTGACCTTGCGGTCTACGTGGAGCGAGGTGGCCGCAGCGTCCTGGGCTTCGCAAGTGACAGCCAGACACTCTCCGAAGCGTTCGGAGCAATCGCGGCGGCGGTCAGGAAGGGCTCGATGGGAACCATCACAATCCAGCGGTTTAACTCGATTGCCGTCGGCCTCAGCGACGTTGTCGCCCCATTGGAGGAAGCCGGGTTCTCGCTTACACCTCGAGGGATGCGAGTTCGGCCGTAAGTGGCGATCAGGCAGCGCTAGTAACAGTCTGCTTCGTCTCGTGGGCTTCGTGGTCGGCGACTTTCGTGCTCACCGATTGCAGGACTGATGAAAGCGGCACGTCTAGCGCACCGCAGATTGCGGCAAGTAGCTCGCTTGAGGCTTCCTTCTGGCCGCGTTCGACTTCAGAAAGGTAACCGAGGGATACCCGAGCTTGGGACGAGACCTCGCGCAGAGTCCTCCCCTGGCCGAGGCGCTCGCGACGCAGTTCGTCCCCGATGACGCTGCGAAGAACGATCATGCTTCCCCTTCCACTGCTGGCTACGGCCAAAGGTACCTTGTGCGAAGAATTAGTGCTTCATTGAATCCACGCTGTGTCCGGCGAGCACTACCCGCTAGGCCATTGTTCAAACAACACGGTTGGCGACAATCTCATTCCCACCAAAATCACCATTCCTGCCCTCAACATCGCCGACTGCGTCACACCGCCGCGAGTAGGACCTCAAGTGCAACTGCAACGGTCTGGTCACGAACGGCTCGTCGATCGCCTGGCAGCGCCAATTCCCGGACCACACCAAATCGCTGGCGGGGCGAGATGACGGCCACAAACACAGTTCCCACAGCGATGCCGTTCTGCTCGGACGGACCTGCGACGCCGGTCGTTGAAATGCCGACGTCGCTGCCACATGCTGCTGCGACGCCGGATGCCATTTGGCGCGCGACCTCGGCATCGACTGGTCCGCAACGCGCGAGTAGGTCCACGTCGACACCAAGCAGTGCGGATTTCAAGTCAGTGGCATAACTGACAATGCCGCCGCGCATGCACGCCGATGATCCCGCAACGGAAGTCAACGCAGCCGCCAACAATCCACCCGTCAGGGACTCAGCTGTGGCGACCGTGAGGTTCGCGGCGATGAGGGCGCCAATAACGTCGGCGGGACTGACCTGGCGCAGATTGTCGTCGCCTGACATCGCTCTACCTGCCTGACCGACTATCCGTCATTGCGCGGTCTTTCCTTTGGACGCGCGCAACCTCAACGCTCTCACCAAGTAGTCAATACCGGTCACCACCGCCAGGATCAACGCAATGCCCATGACCCAGGCCCGAGCTGTCGCCAAGAAGCCGGTAAGTGGAAGCAGATACATCAGAATTGCCAAAATCTCCGCGGCCGTCTTCGCCTTTCCACCTCGACTCGCCGAGATAACACCATGGCGGATCACCCAGAACCGCAGGATCGTGACCCCGATCTCGCGTACGAGGATGACAATCGTGACCCACCACGGGAGCTCATTGAGGTAGCTCAACCCGATAAGGGCGACCCCGGTCAGTGCCTTGTCGGCAAGCGGGTCGGCAATCTTGCCGAACGTCGTGACGAGGCCTTGC
>DMNR01000438.1:3397-4197 GCA_003452655.1 Actinomycetota bacterium
GCCGCAACGGCTCGTGCGCCGGGGGAATTACCGTAGCCAAATAGCAGGATTCCGAAGGGAATGACCAGAACGAGCCGGAGCATCGTCAGACCGTTAGGCAGGTTCCACAATCGCGAACCAGAAGGCGGATGCCCTACCGGATCGGGTTTGGGGGCCAGTCGCGTGCGAATGGGCGGCTTCGCTGCCGCACCTGCGCCGGTCTGCGAATTTGATGAATCACCAGTCGATGACGCTTGCGACGAACTCACGCCACCACCTCCTCTGCCAGTAGATCCACCCCCAATGCCTCGGTAACCTTGGCATGAATGAGGGTCCCAATGCTCAAACGACGTGCCGAACGAACTACTACATCGCCATCTTCTGGGCCCTGATGCGCCGCTCGCCCAATTCCGCAGCCTTCTTCGTCGAGCTCTTCAATCAAGACATCAACGTCCGATCCGACCCGCTCAGCAGCACGTTGGGCGGCCAAGTCCTCCACGAGGGTGCTCAATTCCGCACGTCGCGCTTCGATAGTTTCCGCGTCAACTTTGTCCGCCATCGTGAGGGCCTCGGTGCCGTCTTCATCGGAGTAGGCAAACACGCCGACCGCGTCGAGTCTCGCGTTGGTCAGGAAGTCCTGCAAGATCGCGAAGTCTTCGTCTGTCTCTCCCGGGAATCCAACAATGACATTGGTCCGGATGCCGGCCAGCGGTTCAAAATGTCGGATTGCCCCAATGAGTTCCAGGAACTCGTCACGTCCGCCGAACCGACGCATCCGCCGGAGGACGGCGGGGCTCGCGTGTTGGAACGAAAGATCGAAA
>DMNR01000137.1:0-14231 GCA_003452655.1 Actinomycetota bacterium
CTTGCTGACCGATGTGCTCTTCTTCCCGGTGGCCTTGCAGAAGAGGCGATAAGTCACGACATCGCCACGAAGCTGCGAACTCACCCGCACCCCGACGAGCTGGCCAGCAGTGGTGACGCAGCCAGGCTTCATCTACCGCTTGGTGTCCCGGGCCGGGACGTACACACTAGAGGTCCCGCACGCCACGCAGTTGTTCGCGGGAGTTTGCGCCACAGGCACGGAAGTTGGCGTTGGAGGATTGACCGTCGTGAATGTAGTGGCTGTTTCGGCATGCGCGACTCCCGTCGCCACAATGCCAAGTGAAATAGCAGTGACAACCGCAACTACTCCGACGGAAAGCCCGGCGCGGGTGCCGCCCACGGGACAACTGCGGAAGAGCGCAGGGTCAGACCCCTTCGCCTTCACCCTCCGTGATGAGGTCCACGTCGTCTGCTTCTACGGATTCGATTGAAACGTCATTGAGTGCTTCTTGATCAACACTCTCGTGTTGTTCGGCTTCAAGCTGAGGATCTTCACCTGGCATGTCCGTGCCTCCTAGTCGGTTAACAGAAGGGTGTCGTGCTGCCAGTCATCATGCAATTCGAACTACTGCACGAGCGACGAGACTCGTGGATACGCTGATCCAGAACATCCTCAGTTGCTCCTCTTTGTGCTAGCCCCGGGCAACGATCACCATGCCTGCCCTCCGGCAGCCGGGGAGAACATGCCGTTCGACGGACGGATCGACCGGCAATGGTCTCGATAGGTGAATGCCCCTATGTGAGTGTCTCGTAGGATCGACATGTCATCCACTGAGCAATTTCGAATCCAGCGGAAGGAATGACTTGTCGGAACTCGTTCTCCACATCGGCACGAAGAAGACCGGTACCACGTTCATTCAGCGCTACCTGAACGCAAACTCCGCGAAGCTGCAGAAGCAGGGGTGGCAATACCCTGCATTCGTCGACAACGCCAACCACCTGAGGTACGCGGTCCCGTTTCAGAAAACAATCACCAAGGAGCACCGCCAGCGCGGAATCGTGGATGACGCTAGCCGCGCTGAATTCATTGAGGCGATCGACGCCGAGTTGGCCGCACATGTGAAGCCCGACCACCGCTGGATCATGAGCAGCGAGCACTTCAGCTCCCGCCTGCAAACGCGCGAGGAAGTCGAGCAGGCGGTGGGCCTCCTGCGTCGACACTTCGATCAAATCACGGTGGTAGTGATGTTCCGCCGCCAGGAATTCATGTTCCCCAGCATCTACTCCCAGACGATCAAGGACGGGGGTTCGGCCGCCTGGTCATGGGAATTCTGTGAAGCTCGACTAAGCGAACTCGACTACGCAGCGATGCTCGCGCGATGGACGGATGCCGTCGGGGCCGCCAATATTCGGGCCAAGCCATACCTTGAGGCACGCAAGGGCGGCGATGAGTTCCTTCGCGACTTCGGGGCGCTGACGGGGATCTCCTTCGGCGTGGATTGGGTGAAGCCGCGCGACCTCGCTGCCAATCAAAGCCTCAACGCCGAGGGCATCGCATTCATGAGGGTCGTAAACCCGTATATCCCATTTCTGCGAGCCGACGACAGCCCCAACTACGGCTTGCGTCAGGCAGCTATCACCGAAGTTATGAAGCTCACCACCGGGCCCGGCTTTCGCCCTGGGCCTGAGGTTATTGACAAGATCACCGATTCGTACACTGCCACCAACGCGGACTTCGTCCAGAGCCTTGGTTCCACGGAACAGTGGCGTGAGTGGCTGGACCAGCCAATCCACTCAGGTCGCCCCCCTGTCGACGTCCCCGATATCAGCGCCGAACGGGTGGCAGCACTCATGGTTCAACTCGCCGAACCGAATGGCCCCGTGGCATGGGGTCGACCCGCTGGCCGACCGCTTCGCCTACAGGAGATGGCCGCGGTCGTGGGCCGACGATCACTAGAGAAAGTGTCACCTAAGGGCATCGGAAAGCGGAAGCGTAGCCAGAAGTGATCTCAGGCATCGTGATCCACTCAGTCGGTGATGCCAACCGCGTCGACAACTCGGCGGGCTGACTCGACGAGAGGGTCGCGGCCATCGAGGTGAACGTCTGGGTGGGTCGGCACTTCGTAGTCTTGACCCACCCCTGACATGTTCGGCAATAGTCCCGCACTGCTCTTCGCATACAGACCCTTTGGGTCACGCTCAATGCAAACCTCAAGTGGCGTGTCCACGAACACTTCGGTGAATTCGTCTTCAGCAAAAAGCGCACGTGCCGCACGCCTGTCGCCTCGAAACGGCGACACGAGACAGACGAGGACAACCGTGCCCGCGTCAACGAAGAGCTTGGCAACTTCGGCAACTCGACGAACGTTCTCGGCTCTGTCTTCCGGGGTGAAGCCGAGATCCTTACACAGACCACCGCGCACACTGTCGCCGTCCAAGACATACGTCCGAATACCCAGACCATGAAGGTGACGTTCGACCTCATTCGCNNTCGACGACGAAGTGGTGCTCGACCACATTCGCAGATCTCCGCAGGGCGAACCGGGTCAGACCCGCAGCCACCGTTTCGCCAGTCACCCGGTCACACAGAATGAAGCCACCGGTGTCGTGGCAGCGCGCGTAGGAATCGAGCGGAATGGCACGGTTCGTTGCCAACTCCACACGACCGACTTCGTTCATCGACAACGTTCGAGCCGCCAATTCCGCGCCGGTGGTCACATCCAGCAGGTGGCGTACGGCAGTAATCGTGGCCGGAACCTCCAGCGGCCCGCTGCGCAAAACGTACGAGCGCCCGTGCGCCAGCTGATCCTCGCCCAACCACACGAGGTCGGCCGAGAAACGGTCTGCCGCCACTGGACTGTCTGTGGCAATCGACAACAAGTCCCCGCGTGCAATATCGATGTCGCGATCAAGCTCGACTGCCACGCTCTGGCCAGACGAACCCGATTCCAGCTCAACCGCCTCCTCGCCAGCAAGCGCAAGGAGTCGGGTCACCACCGCGCTCTGCCCGGACCCGGCAACCTTCACGTGGTCACCTCGCCGCAGCGTGCCGGATGCAACTACCCCGCCGTAGCCCCGGAAGTCGGCGGTTCGCAGGACGGTCTGCACGGGGAGCCGGAGTCCGCGGTCCGCGTCGGAGGGCAGTACAACCCCATCGATCGTGGACAACAAGGTCGGACCGTCGTACCAAGCGAGGTCGGAACTTGATTCGGTTACGTTCGCACCTGTCAGGGCACTGACCGGCACTGCCAGAACATCAGTCACGCCGAGGCGGGCCGCGGTCTCACGAACCTCCGCGACGATCGCGTCGAACTTGGCTTCACTCCAGCCGACACCGTCCAACTTGTTGACGGCAAGAATGATCGTGTCCACACCCATCAAGGCGCACACGGTCAAGTGTCGATGGGTCTGCGCGCGGGTTCCCCGCATTGCGTCGGCGAGGAGGACCGCGACGTCGGCGGTCGACGCTGCGACTGCCATGTTGCGCGTGTATTGCTCGTGCCCAGGAGTGTCGGCAAGGATTGCTCGCCGCCCCGAAGGCAAGTACAGGTGCCGGTACGCAACATCAATGGTGATTCCTTGATCGCGTTCGGCCTCCAGGCCGTCGGTCACCAGGGAGTAATCGATGTCGCCGACAGGAATCGCCGAGCCAGGTCGGCGGATGTTTCGGGCGGCTTCGACAGTGTCACTGGGCAGGCTGCCGGTCTGTGCGAGGAGGCGACCGAGCAGCGTCGATTTCCCGTCATCCACCGACCCGCAGGTCACGATCCGCAGAAGGGTGTTCATTTAGAAGTAGCCCTCGGCCTTCTTGCGTTCCATAGATGCCGCACCCTCACCGTCGATGGTTCGCCCCGAGCGCTCCGACCGATTGTTTGTTTTGAGTTCGGCGATGATCTCCGCCACGGAGTTTGCCTCTGACGTGACGCCGCCGGTCAATGGATAGCAGCCCAGGGTTCGGAACCGGACAGAGACAAGCTCTGGGGATTCCTCTGGCAAGAGCGGAAACCTGGAGTCATCAACCATGAATGGCGTTCCATCGCGGAAAACGACGGGTCTTTCGGCGGAGAAGTAAAGCGGTACCACGTCAAGACCTTCAGCCTCGACATAGCGCCATACATCCAACTCGGTCCAGTTCGAAATCGGAAATGCGCGCATGGTCTGACCCTCGACCAGAGACGAGTTCACGGTCCTCCAAAACTCGGGACGCTGATTGCGGGGGTCCCACCGGTGACCGGGCTCTCGAAGCGAGAAGATCCGTTCCTTCGCTCGCGACCGCTCCTCGTCACGGCGAGCTCCCCCAATCGCGACGTCGAAACCCCCTGCGTCCAAAGCGTCGCGCAACGCAACGGTCTTCATTATTCGTGTGTACTCCTGGGTCCCATGAGTGAAGGGTGTGACTCCCTCAGCCTGGCCGACCTCGTTCACGGCAACTCGCAGATCGAGGCCGAGCCGCGCCGCGGTGGCGTCCCGAAAGTTGATCATCTCCGCGAACTTCCAACCGGTATCGATATGCATCACGGGGAAGGGAATCGGGCCTGGGTGGAATGCCTTGCGGGCAAGGTGGAGCAGCACCGTGGAGTCTTTGCCGATGCTGTAAAGAAGTACGGGGCGCGCGAATGCGGCTGCGGTCTCGCGAAGTGCCCAGATCGCCTCGGACTCCAACTCCTCCAGCACTGACGGGTCAACCGCGTCTACTCGCACCGGGCCGATGATACGGGCTAAGGCCACATCACCGGCACAAGCCACACAACAACCGCCACCACAGCCATGGTTAACGGCAGGCCAATGCGGAAGTAGTCACTGAACCTGTATCCACCTGGCCCGTAGACCATGGTGTTTGCTTGGTAGCCAACGGGCGTGAGGAATGCGGTCGACGCCGAGATAGCGATCGCGATAGCGACCCCAACCGGCGAGAGCCCCGTTTGTGTGGCAATGGTGATGCCGATCGGAAACATCAACAGGGCTGCAGCGTTGTTCGCAATGACCTGGGTCAGTAAGACTGTTGCCAGCACAATTCCAAGCAAAGCGCCGCGGTCACCAAAGTTGCCAAACAGGTCAGAAATTCCGCTGGCAAGCGTGGCTGCCAATCCCGAACTCTGCATTCCGGCGGCCAACCCGAACGCGGCGGCAATAATCACCACTACCTCAATGTCGACTGAGCGTCGAGCCTCTGAAGAGCTGAGAACCTTGGTGCCGACCAGCACCACAGCGCCGACAAGTGAACCGATCAGAATCGGAACGACGTTGAGCGCAGCAAGCAAGACGATCGCGGCAAGCACTCCGACCGCCAGCCACGCCTTCGCAGTTGGAATTGGCAGCGATGGTGCACCATCCATCGGTGCAATCAGCAGGAAGTCGTCTCGGTCCGACCAGCGTCGCCTGAACCCAGGATCGGAGACCAGAATGAGGGTGTCACCGACACGTAGCTTGACCTCTCCAAGCTTCGCATCGACGAGGTCTCCGTCACGATGAATTGCGACGACCGCGGCCTGGTAGTTGCTGCGGAAGCCGGCCTGCTTAAGCGTGCTGCCGACGAGTGGTGAGCGCGACCCGATAACAGCTTCAAAGTAGCTCACGGACGGATCGCTCAAGCTCGATACGTGCTCGGAAGCGGCAAGCTCAAGACCGCGGCGATCCTGGAGGTCAAGAACCCTGCTGGACTGACCAGCGAAACGAAGCCGATTTCCCCCGCGGAGCACTGTCTCTGAACGTGCTGGGGCGATGACGGTGTCGCCCCGATCGACGGACGTGAGGAATACCCCCTGCAGGTCACGAAGTTCAGCTGACTCCACGGTCGCGCCGTCGACCGGACCTCCGGGAACGACAATCATCTCAACATAAAACCGCTTCGAATCTTCATCGAGTTCCGCTCGAACACTTCGGCGGTTGGGCATCGCCCACGGGAGGATCACCACCATCACGATCAGTCCGACGATCGCCACCGGCAACCCGACCTTGCCGATTTCGAAGAAACCCATCGGCTCGAGTCCGGCATCAACCATGAGGCCCGAAACGACGAGGTTCGTAGACGTCCCGATAACCGTGACCATGCCACCGAGGACGACAGCGAACGCCAGTGGCATGAGCAACTTCGACACTGAAGCACGGCGCCGCTCAGCCCACGACTGCACCTCCGGGATCAGCATCGCGACAATCGGGGTGTTGTTAAGGAATGCCGAAGCGCCTGCCAGCGGTATCGATAGTCGAAGAAAGGGCCGCCGCACGCCCGGCTGTTTACCCAGTGCGCCGTGAAGTAGCGGCGTCAGGGCGCCGGTCTTCTGAACTGCCGCCGCAACCACATACAACGCGGCCACGGTCACGGGCGCAGGATTTGAGAAGCCGCTGAGCGCCTGCTCGGTGGTGATGACTCCCAGTGTGAGTAACGCGATAGTCCCGCCAAACACAACCAGTGCTGGCGAGGTGCGGCCTCGAATGAGTAAAGCGAGCACGCCGCAAATAACCACGAGGGTTACCCAAGCCTGCCACGACATATCCGACAGGCTGCCACAGCTCGCGCGAAACAGCGTTGAGACTCAGCGGGCGCCCGTGCATCGGTTGCCGGTCACACCCAATCCAATGCCACTCAACACGACTTCGCCCACCTGAGGCAGGTAAGGCTAGACCGCGAGAGGTTCACCGAACGAGGTGTGAACTCCTGCCGAGAACATGCTCGGCACATCCGGGAGCCCAGATACTGGCAAACCCGCGGCTCGCACGAGCTGGTCACGAATGACCGTAACTTGTGCGTGCTGCAACTCCCACGGCTCGTGGTAGTTCGGCATCCAGACTGTCCGCCCGAAGCGTTGCGTGTGCAAACCCCAGCGCGCGGTGAGGAACACTGCCAACTCGTCGGGCTCGTCTATCGTCGAGCCAACTTCGACGCTGACCTCACTGCGCAGGCCCCGATCCGGCCAGCGTCGCTTGGTCGTCCACGTGCGCTTAGAACCTGAGACAGATGCAGTTTGCCTCGACCACGTATATGGCAGTCCGACGGTGCTTCGTGCCGCTAATGCGATGGCCAGTCGACTCGTCTCCAGGCTGCAGAAGACCACTCCGTGGCGACCCTGATCGTCAACTGAATACAGTCGCACATTGGTCTCAAGGAAGTCCCCGATGTAGGGAACGGCAGGGCTTCCGAAGTAGTTCGCGCTGCGCAGTTCGAAAGGCACTAAGGCTACGAACGTATCGCCGTCGAACGTGTCGGGTCGAGTCCCGGGCGGCATGAGCGGCGCGACGACCTCAGGTGGCATTCGCCAATGCAGAAACGCGAGATCACGCCAATCGTGTTCGAACAGGACCCTGCCGCGCAACGGCGGCGCGTCGATCGCGAAGTCTGCTGGCAGCCCCACGATTAAGCCACTGCCGCTGGAACACTGTTGGGGTCAGGAAGTCTGCACGCTGGGGTGGAACCAGGGAGTCGAAAGCGGTTTGCCGCGACTAGCCGATATGCGACGTTTGCAAGATTCACAATGCCAGGAAGCTGCATTGTCCGCCCCAGAATCGGCCATGGGGCAACACCTGTTCGCAGGGCGGCGGCAACAGCGCGACCCTCGGTCAAGGCAACGGATCCCGGTTCCGCAAACCACTGAATCGACTTCTGACATTCCTGTGCACTCACCGCGAGCTTGGCAAGATCAGCTCGCTGCCACGCCGTGATCTGCGCACGAGGGCGGATGTAGCGCTTGAGGAAATTCACACTGGCCGTGCAGAACGCACAATCACCGTCGAAGAGCAGGATCGGGTACATGCCCCGACGTTACGCCCCGACCTGCGCGCTGACTCGGTGGAACCACGGCCGCACCACCGATTGGGCGCTTAGTCGTACGAGACGAAGCGATCAGCTTGGCCAGCGAGCGCTTCAAGAAGCTGTGCCACCTGGGTGCGGTAGAACTCGTTGACCAGTTGCCCGTTGGCATCGAACGCTTCCGCCGCTCGAGCAACCATCACCTCGGGTTTGTTGATCGGGTGCCCATCGAGGAAAACGAGCGTCTGGCGCAGTTGGTACTGCATGCGCGCCGTGCCGACGGCGCCCGTAGCAGCCCCCATCAGGCCGACCGCCTTGCCCGCGAATGGCTGCGGGGCGACTCGTGACAGCCAGTCGATGGTGTTCTTCAGCCCACCGGGAATCGAATAGTTGTACTCAGGCGACACAAACAGCACCCCGTCTGACTCAGTGATTTGGCGAGCCATTTGAGTGACTGGCTCCAGCATGCCGTCAGCGACCTCATCCAGGTTGAGCAGCGGCCACTGCTGCCAGCCAGTCAACTCAGTGATCGTCATTTCGGGTGGAGCAAGTTCCACCGCAGCGTTGAAGAGCATCCGGTTGTACGAGTCACGACGCAGGCTGCCAACCAGCGCGACAATGTTGCGGTGACGTTTGACTGAATCTTCGGCCGTCATCAATCTCCCATTCCGGGTGCTCGCGGCACAGCGGTCGAACTGACTCCACGATTGCAGGTCGCGCGCTCCGACGCCAGCGTCGTACCACCACTGGGGAACCGCATGCAGCGGTTGACATAGTGAAGTCTTCAGCGGAATCAACTAGATTGGCGCCGATATGGAAATCAGGTTGGCGACTATCGACGACATCCCTGCGCTTCGCTCCTTGGAGGAGCGCTACTACGGCGAGAATCTCGATCCCTCAGAGCGTGCCGAAGGCTATATCTCGATTAGGCATTCGGAGCAGTGGTTCACGTCGGCGGTCGCGGCCGACGGCATTCACATCGCAACCAATGCCAGCGCAACTGTCGTCGGCTTCATCGCAATCACGGCCCCTCCTGCCGACTCAAACGTGAACACATCACCGATCATTCAGGCGATGTTGGATCTCACCAAGACCCTCAACTTCAACGGAACGCCCATCGCGCAGCAGCGGTTCGCGTTT
The DNA here is from genome assembly GCA_003452655.1 of Actinomycetota bacterium. Taxonomy (GTDB): domain Bacteria; phylum Actinomycetota; class Actinomycetes; order S36-B12; family UBA10799; genus UBA10799. The sequence continues at coordinate 8,845 of DMNR01000137.1, forward strand.
CGCGGGCCGGTGTTGATTGACAAGGAAGCTCGTGGCAACGGGCTCTATTCCGCCTTCAACACGATCACCCGACAGGCATACGCCGGCAGCTTCGACACCGGCGTGCTCTTCGTGTCGACCAACAACCCGCGCTCGGTGCACACGACAACCAGCAAACTCGGAGCCCAATCACTGGCCACCTTCGAAGTTGCCGGCGAGCACTACCACTTCATGGCGTTCAGCTTCTAAGGGCGGTTGCCAAGTGCGCGCCCCACGCGTGGCGTGGCAACTGGACCTCAACGAATCGCGCGGAAGCCGCGATGCGCAACGACGGCAACAGCGACGGCAACCACACAAATCACCAACGTGTTGACGGAATCCAGACCGGTCACCAGCCCGGTGATCACCACGCCAACAATGGAATGCAACACCAGCATCGGAACCTGCAGACGCCGACGTCGATTCACGTGAATGCCGCGGTCGATGAGCACGCCCGCCGGAATCGATGCCGCCAGAGGGGATCAGTACTCACCCTTGATCACGAAGTAGGAACCACGGATCGTCCCGGCGAGTTTGGACTTCTGCCGGGCGAACTTGAATCGGGAAGCGAGTTCAGGAGGAACTTCCATGCCATCGGAGAGCTTGAACCCAACTGCCCGCTTACCGGACTCCTCGAGGGTGTAGAGAACATTGATCGAAAGCCCGTTGTCGTAGAACACATACGTCCACTGAATACCGTCGACGGTAAACCTTGTGGCCTCAAGCGGCTTGGCCTCGATCACGATGTCGCGCTCCTCCTTGAGGATGCGGGCAACATGCGCAATCTCGTCCTGAGCCTGCGCTGCAGGTTCGACCGTGAACACATGGTCGTACTTGTTCTTGAAGTACCGCGCCTCGTTCGCACGTAGACCCGCCAACGCGTCGGCGACTGGCGAGGATTCAAGCCCCTCGGTTGAAACGGTTTGAAAGTCAACTTCGGTTGCCACGCTTAACTCCTCTTTCGGTCTACATCGATTCACAAATGATCTAACCCTAATGAACTGTTCAACGGCTAACGGCACCGCGTAAGGCATAGGCGCTCGGCAATTTGACACCCCAAGGGCGCGAGAACATCATGACCGCAATGGCCATCAGGCCTACCTTCTACGTGCCACCAAAAAGTGCAGCAGGCCTGCGCGATCACTCCCCTCGAGAGGACCACGACTGTGTCCGTAGCTACCCCGGCACCAAACGACGCTATCTGGTTCAAAGATGTCGTTGTCTTTGACAGTCGCAACGCCAAGCTCACCGATGTCTCCCAGGTGCTCGTCAAAGATGGCCTCATACAGAGTGTGACTCCGGGCCCCGCGGCACCTGCGGGCAGCCAGGGCGCGACCGTCATCGACGGCACCGGACGCACTCTCATTCCAGGTCTCATCGACATGCACGCTCACTCGATGTTCGGAACGATCCCCGTGGCGGACGCCATGCAGTGCGACATCGGATATCTCCACATCAATGCGGCCGCCGGTGCAGAAGAGACCCTCAGGCGGGGCTTCACAACGTTGCGTGATGCGGGCGGACCAAGCTTCGGCCTCAAGCGTGCCATCGACTCCGGCGTCGTACCCGGGCCACGAATCTTCCCGTCCGGTGCGTTCATCTCACAGTCCGGCGGTCACGGCGACTTCCGCATGCCCTACGAAACACCTCGCGGAGTCTGCGGTCATCTCTCCCACGTGGAACTCATGGGCTCGTCCGTCCTAGCCGACGGAGTCCCCGAGGTCCTGCGGGGAGTGCGCGAACAACTCATGCACGGGGCCAGCCAGGTCAAGGTGATGGCAGGCGGCGGCGTGGCATCAAGCTACGACCCACTCGACGTCACCCAGTACACGCTCGACGAAATGCGCGCGGCCGTCGAGTGCGCGGAGAACTTCGGTACGTATGTGATGGTTCACGCCTATACGCCGCGCGCGATCCGGCAGGCGCTCGAGGCCGGAGTGCGCAGCATCGAGCACGGTCAGCTACTTGACGAAGAAACAGTCGAACTCATCGCAAAGAAGGACGCATGGTGGAGCCTGCAGCCCTTCCTCGACGACGACGACATGGTCCCCGAGCCCAACCCCGTCAATCAACGCAAGGCCTTGGATGTCGCGGCGGGCACCGACCGCGCCTACGCGATGGCCAAGAAGCTCGGCATCAAGGTGGCGTGGGGTACCGACACCCTCTTCAGCCCAGATCTGGCCACACGCCAGGGCGAGCAGCTAGCGAAGATGGTTCGCTGGTACACGCCCGCGGAGGTGCTGAGCATGGGCACGTTCCAGAATGCGCAACTGCTCGCGATGTCAGGGCCGCGCAATCCCTACCCCGGCACGCTGGGTGTGGTGGAAGACGGCGCGATGGCCGACTTGGTGCTCATCCAGGGCAACCCCTTGGACGACATCACCCTCATTCAGCAGTCCGAGACTGCGATGGTCGTCATCATGAAGGACGGAGACGTCGTTAAGAACACTCTGCCGGCCACGGCGTGAAGCTCCTAGCACGTCGAAGGCGAATGTGATGGCCGCGATCAACGTTGCCTCACTGCTGAAGCTACGCTCGTGAGTAAGAATCTCTTACCCATTCAGACCAGAGGGATCAACGATCTCGAACTCGATTCCGATCTCGGCTGCCCGCTGGGCGGACAGGCGTAGGAGCGTCGCCGAAACCGGACGCAGCCGACTCACCGCCGAGAGGTCGATGGTGACGTGGCGGGGTGGTTGGGGTCGCTGCAGGGACTCACGCAGGTCGGTGACAATTTGTTCGGTCGCCACGAAGTCCAGATCGCCTCGAAGTCGGATGGTGACGTGCTCATCGTGCTCACCACTCACCTCAATCCCGGCCACCGGACTCGCCGGGGTATCCGGGTGCCGCAGCACATGGAAGCCATAGTCATTACTGAGCAGCTTCAGCGCAGCCACGCCGCGAGCACTGTTACCTGCGGCATCCAGCGGCGGGCTGAAGACACCGACGCCGAACAGACCAGGCTTCAATGCGACGATGCCTCCTCCCACTCCGGACTTGGCGGGGATACCAACTTCGAGCTGCCACTGCCCGGAGCGGTCGTACATTCCGCAGCTGTTCATCACACTCATCGCGTGGCGCGCGGCAGTCGGGCTGACCACTTGCTCGCCTGTCACCGGGTTACGCCCGTCGTTAGCAAGGGTCGAGCCCATGACTGCCAGATCGGCCGCGGTCACCAGCAGCGAACACTGCTGGAAGTACACGGTGACCGCGTCGTCGACTGAGCGCGGCAAGACTCCGGTGGCTAGGGCCAGGTTGGCCAACGCGCGGTTGCGATGTCCGGTCGCGTACTCCGAGGCGAACACCCCTTCCGAGAAGCCGAGCGGATGCCCAGCAAACGCCGAAAGCACCTTGCGAATCGCGGTGAACCTCGCCTCCGGATCAGCTCCGGGAATCAACGCCGACGTGACGATGGCGCCCGCGTTGATCATCGGGTTTTGTGGGCGTCCTCGCGCGTCCATACTGATCGCGTTGAAGGGTTCGCCGCTCGGTTCATACCCGACGTGGCGGTGCACCTCTTCCAACCCGAGCTGGTCGACAGCCATTGCGTAGACGAAGGCCTTCGAGATCGACTGAATGGTGAACTCGTGGTCGCAATCACCTGCTCGATACACACGGCCACGAACGCTCACCAACGCGATGCCATTCGCACCTGGATCGGCGGTGGCTAGCTCAGGGATGTAGTCAGCGACTACCCCGGGTTCACAACTTCTGGTCTGCTCCAAGACTCGGTGCAGCGTTTCTTCCACTGGACTGCGGAGCTCCCCAGCCTGGATCGAATCGGAGTGATGGGCATGTGGGGGTATGGCGTCCGAATTCATCCCGGACATCGTGGCACTGCGGGTCGTGTGACGACCACTTGAGCCACTCGGCAATCCGAAACGGACTCGTCGGATGGGGCCCTCACACCGTGCTACTTCCGCTCAGCGCCTGTCGCCCAACCTCCCGGGACGCGGCGACTTCGGTCGTTGCCCACCGATGCCGCCCCCGGGTGCATCCTAGAACTGATTGCCCGCTCCGGGGCCTGGAGTTCTAGCTCGTCGCCCCGCCGCAACCACAGTTCGCTCGACCACTATCAAGCAAGATCATCTGCCACACTGAGTCCATGTCGAACGACCCGGAAAGCGTGACTAAGGCGCCGAAGCCCCCAAAAAAGCGTGCGGTCAAGCGGGACATATTCGTCGTCGTCTTGATCATCCTGATTGTGCTTCCCACGATTCCGTTGTCGCTAACTTCGCTCGGACCGATTGGGTCAGGCGCTGGCATGCTCGGGACCGTCATTGCGGTCATGGCAGTTCGCACATTTGGTTTGGCAAAGGGTGCCTTAGTGTCTTTATTTGGGGCGCTCGTATTGAGCTTTGCACCACTCGGGCTGAACTACCCGGCTATGGGGACCATGCTCATGGTGATCTTGGGTTGCATCTGCGGATTGGCGACTTACCAGGGGAAAGAATCACCGTTCGTCATGTTGAGCTTGTTCGTCGGGATCACGATGGTCATGCCCAATCCATTGACGGTGGACCAGCTCGACCACGGCGTTACCGTGACCTCTGACTACATCCTGGTGCTGACCGGGTTGATGCTGCTGTCTGCAGTTTGGGGGTTCTTGCTTGGGTGGCTGCTGCTGAAGAAGCTGCCGAGCGGGCCAGTGGTGCCGGTCCAGCGAGAAATCGCCATGACCTACGGAGCCACTCTTGCACTGCTCGGCGGTCTGGCGGCTGCCGTTGTGCTCACGTGGTTTCCGAATACCGCAGCCGGCTGGGTCATCCTCACGGTTTACGTCATCGTCGTTCCCAGAGCTGTTGACGACAAGATCGTTCACGAGATGCGAGTCAAGGCAGTGCACCGCGTCGTGGGAACCATCGTCGGAGTAGCAATTGCCGGTGCAATCGCGACGGTAATCCGCCATCAAATTCCGCTGATCCTGCTCGGAATCATCTGCCTGGTAGTTGCACTGGAATTCAGGGTCGCAGGCAGGCCGTACTGGCAGTACGTCATCTTCCTCACGCCAGGTGTTGTATTCCTCACGGGATATGGAATGGAGGCTGATCAGTTCGGCTTTACACGTCTGATCTGCACCATCATCGGGGTCCTCGTCTCACTGGCCGCGCTCGAGCTCATCCGGCGCTACACAATCCCTTGGATCCTGCGATCAAAGGAACGAGAAGCGGCGGACATCGCTCAACGGGCCTAACACCGGCAGGAGCAACCGAACGGGCAATCAACGATTGGCGAGCGCGTCAGAATGACTGAACGGAGAATCCCTGCTCAGGCGATCGTGCTCTCCACGTCGCCCTGAGCCATCGCAATTTGTTCCTTCGTTTGTTGCGCCTTGCCACGCAGGACGTACGCGAATCCAACAGCGAGCA
>DMNR01000137.1:14334-21003 GCA_003452655.1 Actinomycetota bacterium
GCGCCGAAGATCATGATCGCGACGGCAAGGTATGACCCCATGGCGACTGACGCGAGAACGCCAACCGCCATCGCTCCGTTGATCACAGCATTCAGGATCGTGAGCAACAGGAACGTGAGAAATGCTTCCCAAAACCAGACCCCGACGGTATCGACTTGCGGCGTCAAGTAGCCCATGTCCGCAAAGTCGCCGATCGTGTATCGCAAAACGATCACTGCGAATAATGCACCGAGGAACTGCGCCAAGATGTAACCCGGCACTCGCCTCCACGGAAATATCCCCCGCAGAGCAAGGGTTGAAGTGATACAAGGGTTGAAGTGAGCGCCGGAGACGCGACCGAACGCAAGGATCAGGAAGAGAAGCGTGGCGCCAACCGCCACGGCCACAACTGGCGTCGATATCGCAGTGAACCTCGCGCCGATCACGGCCGACCCACACGCGACCAGCACCAAGATGAACGTTCCGCTGAACTCCCCGAGTAGACGCCGATACTCGAGCCTGGGGTTCTGGAAGTTCTCGAGGTCTTGCTGCGATAGCGCGGGCAACGTCCGCAGTTGCTGCGCCTTTTCATCGGCTGAGGTCATTACGCAATCCTTCGATCGTGCCGATCCCCGTCAATGCAGTGACCAGCAAACGGGCGTGTAGTTCCTGTTCGCACGTGAACCCCGGGAGGTCTCGGTCGGCGGTTAGCAGCACTTCGACTTTGCGGCCTGAGCCGCGAGATCCTTGTGTTCTGTTGGGTCGATCGCCTCGACCTGTGTGATGAATGCTTCAAGGTCGATCTTGCGTCCGCTCGACCACGTGCCGAGGACCTTGACTTGCTCAGCCAACGTGCTGATCTCGGCAACATATGGGTCGGCCGAAAGCTCGACGAAATCCGCGAGCTTGCCGACCTTGATCGAACCAAGATCATGTTCACGACGCATATGGAACGCCGCGTTAATCGTGTGCCCTTTCAAAGCGTCATCGACTGTGATCGCTTGGTTGGGTCCGTGTAGCTCACCGGACGGGGTCTGGCGGGTCACCAAGCACTGAACGTCAAGAAGTGGGATCGCAGGCGCAACAGGACTGTCGGAATGGAAGGAGACCGTCGCGCCGGCCTTGATCGCGTCCCCTGCGGCAACCCACTGGCTGCCGATATCCGTGGGGAACAGCGTCCCATCAAGCAGGTCACCAACTTGGATGAACTGATAGGCAGCCATCGGCGTCGCGACGCCTAGGGCGACCGCGCGCTTGAATTGGTCGGCACGCCCCGCGCTCCAATGTTCCACACGCCAACGGTGGTCGGTTCCCACAAGATTGTGGCGGTGCAAGGCAGCCGCGTAGGCATCGAGAACGATGTCAACTGCGACATCGCCGTGGGCGTGAATGGCGAATTGGAGACCTGTGGCGGCGTACTTGTCGAGGATCTCGTCAAATTGGGCCCGCGTGTAGTTCATCATCGTCTCGCCGCCGGGGCCCAACGCGATCTGAGCATCCTTGGTCGTCTCGTTGTCGAGGTACGCAAACGAGGCCGCAAGCGTCCCGATGAACGTCGTGCCATCGGCCCACATCTTGATCCCGTTCTTCCACAACCGAGTCGCCGGGACCTTTGATTCCAGCGGAAGTCCACACTTTGGGTCGGTAGCAACGTGGTAGACGCCAATCCTTAGTGGCGTGTCATCAACTGACGCGAGAGCTTCGTAAGCGGGTAGCAGCGCGGTCGAATAGGAATTTTCGGCGCTCGTCGTGATGCCTGCCTGCGCGAGCGTGCGATACCAGCGGGCAGCAGACATAAGTGGATCTGGGATTGCCAGTGCTTGCACCTTCGATGATGCCGCCAAGACGGCACCAGTCTCGTAAGCGCGTCCATTGGACGTCCCATCGGCATTGCGCCCGAAGCGGGCGGCCGGGGGGTCCGCCGGTGGGCACTTGCCCTTCCATCCGTTGAGCGCAATCGTGGCGGAATTGAAGTAGGCCTCGTGCCCGGAGATATCTAGGATTACGGCAGGGCGAGTCGGGAAGAACTTGTCCAGTTCAATGTTCGTCAGTTCAGGGGCGCCTTGGTTCGCCCGATCTAAACCCCAACACAGCACGGGTTGACCGGCGGGCAAAGTCTTGTCGAGCTTCTTCCACAGTTCCTCAACGTCGGCGAAGGTGGCGAATCCCTGGCTGCCGGAGATCCAATGTGCGGGTTCCTCTGTGTATGTGCCCGCGACAATGGGGTGACTGTGAGCCTCGATGAAGCCCGGCATTAGCACGGTGTCTCCGAGGTCGGTCACAGTGACGCCGGGCGCGGCTGCCTGACATTCGGCCAGGGTTCCGACCGCGACGATCTCACCAGTCGAGGTGTCCACCGCAACTGCCTGCGCTCGAGGCTGTTCGGGTTCCATCGTGATGATCGAAGATGCCTTGAGAATGAGGTTTGCAGTCACGTTTTCTCCCGGTGGACGAGTGCGATGGCTTCGAGAGGGAACGTAACGAAGCGGGCGGACGTGACCAAAGAAAGCTCTGGAGTTCTGCAGTTTGTGCGTGGACGAATCCGTCACCCGGGTGAAGGTCCAGGTGAAAACCGCGAGCCCGGCGAACCGACGAGTGCTAGTCGACCTGCAGGGTGTTGGCAATCACTACTTCTCGTACACAAACTGACTGCGGTTGGTCGTAGATGTAGCGGACCGCTTTGACAACAGCTTCGGCGTCGAGTGCGCCGCCGATGCTGCGCTTCCAGTCTTCGTAACCGGCGATGACGTCGGCCGAGGTCGTATGACCAAGTAATTCCGTCTCCACGGCGCCGGGAGCAACAATGGAAACTCGCACGTTCCTTCCGGCAACCTCGGACCGAAGGTTCTCCGAGATGCCGTGCACAGCGAACTTGCTACCGACGTACGCGACGTGGTTGGGGAACGTCTTGCGTCCCGCGATCGAGCTTATGTTGATGACCGTGCCGTGCTGGCGCGGCAGCATCGAGTCCAGCGCGACGCGAGATCCATTGAGCACCCCGAGGACATTCACGTCGAGCATTTGCGCCCACTCGGCAGGATCTTGCTCTTCCACCGGACTTAGCTTCATCACCCCGGCATTGTTGATCATCGCGTCGAGCGGACCGAATCTCTGCTCGGCCTGTGCCACGGCGCCCTGAACCGCCTCGAAGTCGACGACGTCGACCTTCGCGCAAATCGCTTCTGGCAACTCGAGGGCCTCGAGGCGTTCGATCCGCCTGGCCATCAGCAGAACGGGATGTCCGTCGGCAGAGAAGGACCGAGCCAGTGCGGCTCCGATCCCTGAACTCGCGCCGGTGATTGCGATCAGTCCACGGTTGTTTGCCACCTGCTGACCCTAGCCACCCAGGTCCTGACAGGCCAACAGACTGGGACGCCACTGGTCCATCCGCGCGAATAGTACCTCTGTGTGTGGGGTGGCCCCTCGACCCTGATCAGCGCAGCGAGGACGCGTACCGCAGGTACGGCACCTGGCCTGTGGAACTTGCCTCTATCGCCTTGGCAACGCGACGAGGGATGGGCGCCCACTTTGCTGGCATCTTGGCGGCCGCCGAGGGGTTGAGCGTGTAGATCAGAGCAAAGTTGACGATCCAGATAGACGGAACCATCGACATCCCGACCATCTTCGTGGACTTGCCAACCTTCTTATTCGCCACCAGTTGTGCAGCACCGGAAATCTGTTGGGCCTTGTTGCCGTAGACAGCTTCGGCGGTGTACGCCGATCGGTACAGCATGCGCAGTGCCTTCTTCGCGCCATTGGCCCGACACCACTGCCCGAGGTAGCCACCCGGTTCGATCACGGCGTTCACCTTGCGAGTAGGTGCACTCGAATTTGCTGGGCTCTCAAGCATGCCGCTCTTGTTGACCATCAATCCGTAGCTGGCCAGAACCGACGGGACTAGCTTTCCGTGGATCTTCGAATACAGCGGCCGTCCCACCGTGTTCGTCAGAATTCGAACGCTCTGGTCGACGAGTTTCGCGCTGGACCGATCGCCACCTTTGCCTCTGCCGGTGATAAACAGCCGATATTGCTTCTTCGTGAAGACGTTGGACTTCTTCAGCCCAATCTTCTTCGCAATCTCATCTGCCCGCCGCTGTCCGATCGCCTGATTGATCTGCCACGAATGCGCGACCTGGGTAGGCGCCAACTTCTCGTAACGATGGACACCTGCGAACGGCTCAACGAATCCACTCTTGGTTGGTGTCTGGGAAGCTGCGCCAGCTGCACTTTGACCAGTCGTCTGAATTCCGACAGCGGCCACCACCGAGATGCACGTCAGCACTGTCACTGAGCTGACCTTGCTTCGCCGCATGGATGAGGTCCGCGCGGAGGACCGAGGTTCACATGGGGCGTTATCGACGCGATTCATCTTCGATCCTCTCAGGAACTTTGCAGGCACCCAGTGTCGCTGAGGGATCGAAGAAGATCCACTCAAGCGAGCGTGCGCCAACAATGGTCACGCAACGCGTTCATAGCGGGGGCAGGAACCGCCGCGCTCGCTACCGCTCGCAAGACGCGGCTCCCAAATCCTCACCAAGTCCACTAACAAAAGAAGGACCCTCAAAAGAGGGTCCTTCTTTTGTTAGTAGCGGGGGCAGGATTTGAACCTGCGACCTCTGGGTTATGAGCCCAGCGAGCTACCGAGCTGCTCCACCCCGCGTCGGTGAGAGAAGTCTAGCCCAGCCTCCACAGCAGATGACAGCCGGTCGAGCTAAACGTTGGTGAACGCCAACCCAAGAAGGATCGCCGCGTAGACCACCGGCACGGCGATATGCACGATCGGGCTGTTCCGATCCTCCGCGGACTTGTTCTTCCAGGACATCGCGTGGACCAATGCCGCGCCAAGCATGTAGACACCCATCACGAGCACCACGGTTGCCTGCGCCTTGATTCCCCAGTTCAACGCCACGGTCACGATCGCGGCCACAGCTATCGCTAGGTTCGCGAACGCCACCTCCCACATCCACGAGGGATCTTGCGTCTCAAAGCCAAGGCGCGCTGCATCTCCTTGCCAGAGGAAGAAATGTCGAATAAATCCCGCGACGGTCGGGCCACCAACTGCGAGCAGACAGAAGATACCGAAGTTGCTTGCTCCACCAGAAAAACCAAAGTAGATCCCGACGGCACCCAACGCATACGAGATCCACATCAGGATCTTCGCCACCTTCTGCTTCGAGGCGACGCTTGAATCTGGTGTTCCTTCAGTCAGCGACATGCTGATGATCATGACAGAACGAACTTGATCCTTTCCTGCTGAAAACTACTCAATTCGACAACGCGGGAATGAGGATCAGCAGCCAGACACCGGACCATACGACGGTGACGACGATCCCAAAGACGAACGAGTTCTTGTCGACCTGACCGCCCGCTTCACGTGCCCGACGACGTGCAATCGACGCCATCGCGATCGCGATTGGACCCATCACGATGCCCACAAACGGAAGGAATAGCCCGAATACCGCCAAGACAAATGCTCGGTCGTTGAGCTTGCCCGCCTTGGCTATCGCGTCAGCGTCAGCTGCGGTCATGGCGCTGCCGCCGTCGCTGTCGCACCTTCCTTTGTCCCCGAAGCAGCCAAGGCGTTCAGCTGATCCTGCAGAGCCTGCGCACGCTTCAGTGCCGCCTCCAGCGCCTTCTGCGCCTCACCGTAAGCCGTGAAGTTTCCTGTCTTCAGCGCTTCTTGACCTTGGTTGTAGGCGGACTGCGCCTCCGCGAGGGCCGCTGCCAACTGCGAAAGCAGCAACGTCTGAGTGGGAGGTTCCGGCTTCGGCGTCGCGCCACCCTTATCTGGCTTGGCGGCGCTACCAGGGATCACACCGACATCTCGCAGGGCATCGGGAAGGTTGTCGCGCATTACCGTCTTGTCGCCAAAGCCCACCAGAATCTTCTGCAGAAGCGGGTATCCGTTCGACGCGGCCTTCACATACAGCGGCTCGACGTACAGGATTCCACCACCGACTGGCAGCGAGAGCAGATTGCCGAGCTGAACCTCAGTGCCGCCCCGCCTCAGGATGTTGATCTCGTTGGCGATCGCGGGATTCGAGTCGAAGCTGTTCTGGATTTGGACCGGACCCGGAATCGTCGAGTTTCGAGGTAGCTGGAGTACCTCGAATTGGCCATAGTTCGCCCCTGGATCGCTATCGACGGACATGAATGCCGCCAGGGTCTGTCTGTTGACGGGAGCAAACGTCGTCGTCAGCGAAAATCGTGGGACGGCTTGGCCCGGCATCTGCAACTGCAGGTAGTACGGCGGCTGCAGTTGGTTCTCTTGAGAGTTCGTCGGATCAATCGGCACATTCCAGAAGTCCTGCCCGCTGTAGAACACGGCTGGGTCCGTGACGTGGTAGCGACTGAACATCATGCGTTGAATCTTGAATGCATCTTCGGGGTACCGCACGTGAGGAAGCACGTCGGCCGGCATCTCCGACTTCGCCTTCACGACACCCGGGAACACCTTCTCCCACGTCTTGAGCACGGGATCGTTCTCGTCCCAGCCATAGAGGTTGACCGTGCCGTCGTAGGCGTCAACGACCGCCTTGACGGAGTTCCGGATGTAGTTGATCTGATCCTTCGGCAGGTTGGGCCCGGTGCGTGTCAGTGTTGAATCACTGATGGCTTCGTTGAGCGTCACCCTGGAGGAGAACGGGTAGGAGTTCGATGTGGTGTACCCACTGTCTCTTATACACATCT
>DMNR01000095.1 GCA_003452655.1 Actinomycetota bacterium
CCTGACAGACGTACCAAGTCTCCCCCGGGCCGAAGGGCGGTACCAGCGTGAGCGGCAGCGCGTGCACTGGCGTGTGAACGAACGCGGCAGTCGTAACAGCGAAGAGCAGCGACAGAAGGAGCGCTGTCCCTGCGGAGTGGAGCGGACTACACGTCGCCCGTGAGCGGCGACTTGTCGAACGCGACGGTTCGGCGCCTGTCGCTTGCGTACCGCTGTGGCGGTGCGAGCGACTGGCATGTGCGTCGGTTGCCATGGTTGTCCTCCTCTGAGTGGGAATCTTTCGATCCGTCCTACGACTCATCACAACACGGGCGTACACGCACGTATGACTGGCAGTGAGGTGCCTTTTCCCCCACGAGCGTGTGGTGACTTCGGCCCCGGATGTCGGCCATAGTTGACGTGTGGCAGATGCGTCGGTTGACTGGTTGTCGTACGAGGCGATCCGACGCGATGCACTTTGGTCGTCAGCTCTGAGGAAGATGAAGACGAGTGGTCTCGTACGATCATTAGCGGCAATGACCTGGATCGCTCTTGTCTTCGTCACGAGCAGCCGTCGATCCTCAGTCCTCTGGGGTGTCACGATGCTTGCGGGTGGGCTCTTGGCGATAGTGCACGCAAGTCGGGCCACGGTGGTCAGAGTGAATGAAGTGTTACTCGAAAGTCGCCCCGCTCTCGCACGAGCGTGGATGAGGTTGTTTCCATATCCCGACCAACCCTCGTTGAATCCAAGTGGGCTGCTCGAAGGGGTTGGCCTAGTGCTTATCGGCGTCGGAACAAGCCGATGGGCAGGCGTGTTCGCTGGGGACCCTTTGGCTTGGGGAGTTGCAACTGTTCTTGTGTTCGTGATCGTTGCGAGCTTTGTGCGAAATCTGACCGGGCATCTGACCTGGGAACTCTCAAGTGGGCCATGGGTCTTGCGGCTGGTGCGACCCATCCTCTCCGTAGGAATCGCAGCCATCGCAGTCGTTGTGCTCTGGCCAGACTCAACGCTCAGGTCCGCTGTGTTTGTCGTCGCGGTCTGCGCTGCAGCTGCGGCGATGGCTGGCTNNAAGACGCGGATGCCGCTCTGGTCCACTCAGCACTCAAGAACCCGTCGCGAGCCATTCTGGACGACTGCGGTCGGATCTCGGACCCCGAGCAGAGAGACGCCATCCGCCGTCTCTGCTACTCGATCACTGGCATGGAACGACAGCTGCGGCAGGGTCAATCCCGCCCGGCGCGATCGGCAGTCGAGATCGTCGAGGCCTTGACTTCATCAAATGCTCGATGGCATCGATTCCGCGGCTGCGTAGAAGCGGATCTGGAGTCGACAACTTTGAACGAGCGAGACGGTGCTCTCACGTTTCTTGTCATCTCCGATCTCCTGACGAACGCGCTGGTCACGGACCCGCCCCGTGTATCGGTACGTCTGGCCAGCGAATCGTCCCCGGACGGGTCAATCGTGACAGCTGAGGTGGGTTGCTGGTGTGGCCGGCAGCTCACAGAGATCACCCCCGGGTCGAGCCTGTTGCGCCTCGCCGCCCGGGTGAGATCCGAGAATGGGTCACTGTCTGCAGAACAACGGCCTGATGGAAGTCATGTCTTCGTTGCCCGTTGGCCGACAGATGGTCATCCGGTGGCGGCGCGCGGGAACGTCGGGCAATGAGTTCCGAGACATCGATGAGCCAATCTCTCCCTACCTTCCGGATAGAGATCAGCGGAGAGAGCAGCGACCGGGCAGCTGGCACTCAGGGTCCCGGCGCAGATGTGATCCTTGTCGACGATCAGGTGGACGCAGCGGCCGGGTGGTTCGAACGACACCTCCCCAGCCACCGCCGGTTGTCGTTTACTGGCACGGCTGAACTCGGTGCCTTTCTCGATGGAAGCGTTGGAGCACACCTGCCTCCCGCCCCGCACCGACCCGTGGTGGCGTTAGTCGACTTGTCGCTTGGACCCGGTCAGCCGAGTGGACTCACTGTGATTCAGATGCTGCGCCAGTCACCAATCACCCGAAACGTGCTCGTCATGCTGTGCACCAACGAGTTGACCCACGAGCGAGACCTCTTGGCTGCCTTCTGTGCGCATGCCTACGGCGGCGGGATTCTGCTCGCGCACAAGTCGTCCGAGGATGGGCCTGTCGTCAATCGGATTGTCTCGGTGCAAGCCAATGCCTCGTCTCTTGGCTTCGAGCTCGAACTGGCAAGGCCCCGGCAAGGCCTCCACCTTGTTCGGCCCGTCTCGGTCGAATCGAAGACTCGAACCGGACCAACGAAGCGTCGCGATCTCGGCGAACTCCTGTTGGGAGACGACTGGAAGCAGGCGTTTTGGGAGGACGTTCGATTCAGCAAGGATGCTCACTCGGCGATTAGGTCCGCCATGGACCGTCGCGGAGGTTCCGCGAGGGGCACTGGCCGCGAGGTGATGCGGAGCGACTTCGGTGAGCTGCCAGTTGCCTTTGAGCTTCTCGGCGGACGATTCCACGACATTTCCGACGGCGTGATCAGCCTGCCGAACGCTGCGTTCCATCCGAGGTATCAAGAACTCAGCGCATCTCGGGCACACCTCCTCACAGCGTTCGCCGAGCGCTATGCCAATCTCCTGTGCTCGTCCGAGATACAGGCGTACATGAACAAAGGGCGCTCATGATCCAAACGCGAATACGGGCCACCTTCCGAGGGCGGACGGCAAGGGCAGCGGCGGTATCGGGTCTACTTGCCGTCGTCAGCCCGGGTTTTCATCTAGTTGCTTCCCCGTTGTTGGAGCGCCGGCGGGTCACCATGAAGGATGACTATCCTGCGTTGCTCTTCGGCGATCCTCTTCTGGCGTTGGCTTCCGGAGTCGCTAGTTGGATGGCTCGCGACTCTCCCGTCATGCGATCGACCTTCCGATGGGCACGAGTCGCCGTGCCAACCGGATTGCTTTTCGGCGCGTGGCAAGTGCGGCACGAGGTTGGCGAAGGTCGTTACACCAACGCCCAGGCCTCGTCACCGACCAAGCTCTGGCACCAGTACGTGGTATACCCGGTGCTCGGTACGATCGTTCCTCGTGCCGCGATTCGAGGTCTTTCGAGGGCCCGTCACCATCCCGTTGGAGCAGTAGTTGTTGTGTCCGCGACGCTCGCGTGGTCGGCGCTTGTCGCTGAGTCACTGGTGCATGATCGCGAGGGTCACGGTACCTTCGACTGGAGTAGCAACCGTACTTCTCGACGCGTGCAACCAACTTGATCGCGACACTTTGATCCAAGCCCAGTTCCGGTTCCGTTGTTGGGTCGGACCGGAGCGGCGATGTCCGCGCGTTGAGTGGTTCGTCTCCTGTGGCCCGGTCGCACGGTCTCGGCGGCATGGGCAGGACAGGGTCACCCTTGCTGGGGCCGCTGCGATTCGTCCCAATGGATCAGTCCCTGCTGAATGGCACCTTCGCGGGTGGCGACAGACTTGACGTGCCGGCACCATAAGTCATGGATAAGTAACTATCCTTGACTTAGAGGAGTTGCAAGTCATGGATAGTCAGGCCCGCACATCGAAGAATGCACCGAGTGATGAAGCGTTCAACCACC
>DMNR01000430.1:0-2093 GCA_003452655.1 Actinomycetota bacterium
GCCTTCGTCAGCGCAATCGCCTCGGGACGCACTGCCAGCATCGATTCCGCGCCCGCATCCAAGGACAGGCCCTCAATCTCGTTGAGGCGCAGCTTCCCGCCGACCGAGGGGGATGATTCGTAGACGATGATGTCCGCATCAGCTTGGCGATCACTGACCAGCGACCACGCTGCCGACAGCCCGGCGATCCCGCCGCCGATGACGGCAACGGTGCGTGCCCGTGAAGCCTTTTCCGGCTGGTCCGAGGAACTTGTTGCCTTCTCTCGTTCCTCCGGAGTCTTGCCCGTCAGAGCCACTTCGGCGATCTCCGCGACATCATGGGCCAAAGAACTCACTAGGTCGCCGGCTATGAGCCGCAAGCTTGGTCTAGCTGCAGTTTTGTCTGCCATACGGCCACTCTCTCACTGACCACCCGACATCGCCTAGAAACAACACTCCTCGACGCGCGGATTAGGTCACAGCCAGCCACTCGGTGGTCAGATCGAGACGCCGGTTCGGGATGCCCAACCGCCTCGCAACCGCGGCAACAAACTTCGCGGCGTCGCGCAGCGTGTCGTCCGCTTCACGAGGACTTACTGCAGTAGTCCCGGCCGAAACAGCGATTCGCTTCTCTGCGCTGTAGTGGAACAGTGCTGCCCACTCCGAGAGCTCAGGTGCGACTCGTGACAGCAACTGCCAAACATTCAGAGCACGACCCTTCGCCATTCCCCGAGGATCGCTAGACGTCCGGGAGCGCACCGCGACAATCGCCGCTGCTGCGCGCAAGGCGGCCAGCTGTGCCCCAGCGAATCGAAGATTCGCATCCTGTTCGCGAGCACTATGGACAAGGCCGTCGACGGCCAGTCCGACAAGTTGCTCGGCCTCAGGTGGAACGGGGTTGATGTCACGAGGCGCCTGCGGTGCGCTGGTGCTCGTCGCAATTGCAGACGGGTGACCCAAAGACGGGTGATTCGCGAAGTTGACTGCCTTATTCGAACTCATGTTCGAACAGTAGAGGTCGGTGTGCAGCGGCGCAACTACATTTCGGCGGTGCGCGTGGGATCAGGCGCAGGCTCAACCTCGGGGTCATCAAGCACTGCGAAGATGCGTTCGATCAATTCATCGACATCCATGATCGGGTTCGAGCCAACCTGGCGAACCCAATGGCGACCATCGGCAAGGCCAAGGCCAGCAATCTTGCCACCGAGTCGTTCCAGAACGTCATCTGTGTTCTTGAGCAACGGTCGCCACAGGAGCACCCCGGAGTTAGGGCTGTTGAACACCTCGACGTCGTCGCGGGTATGAAGAGCCTCGGCGACGGTCATCATGTTTCCCACCCCCACTTCCACCCAGCTCGCAACCCCGTCTTGACCGTAAGCAAGCAGCAGCAGCGCAATCGCCAATGACCGGTCGGATCGTGAACCAAGCAACCCGATCTGAGTGGTGTTGTCTGGCCCAGCAAACTCGAGCACGGCATCTGATCGACCAGCGTCACGAAACAACACCAGCGCGGATTCGGTTGGCTGGAACATCAGCTTGTGAGTCGACACGGTGACCGAATCCGCATTCTCCACGCCCTTTAGCAACCCTCGGTAGCGCGAGGACATCGCCAAGGGGCCTGCCCACGATGCGTCAACGTGCCACCACGCGGGAGCCAAGCCCAGATTGCCGAGGCCTTTCATCGCTTCCCTGAGCGGATCAATCGCACCCGTGTTCTGTGTGCCCGCGGTCAGCACCACCACAACTCGACTCATGCCTGCAGGATCTCGGCGAGCAAAATCGATCAGGGCATCTAGATTGATTCGCTCGTCGGGGTCGCTGTCGATCAGGATCAGTGGCATTCCGAGCACTCTGGAGATCTTCTTCACGGAAACTGACGCAGCTTCCGAAGTGACGATCGTGGTCGCGCCGGCGCCATCTCGCGCCGTCCATAATGCCGTCAGGTTCGCGATGGTTCCGCCGGGCACCAGGTGGCCCGTTTCCATGCCCCAAAGTGGCGCGAGCCAATCAACGACCCTGTCCTGCAATGCGTTTACTTGTGGGGTGTCTGCCTTGTGCAGGAGATTCTCGCTACGAGCGGCCGCCCACACGGCTGCCGCCCACGTCAGCCAGGG
>DMNR01000430.1:2176-3498 GCA_003452655.1 Actinomycetota bacterium
TTCATCCACGTGGACCATCTTGGCCAGTTGATCGGCCAGTTGCCCACCGAACGCTGAATCGACGCATCTACCGTTGGTCCATGACCACCGCCGCGTCAACTTCCCCGGTAGTCACCGTCCACATCTGGGGCGTTCGGAATCGGGCCATCCCAGGTGCACTGTGGCGAATGGCGACTGGCAGAACCAAAATCCAGCGCAGCCGTGGATTACGTTTCGCAAAACTCCTCGGTACCGGCTCGGGAGAGACATTCAGTCTTCGCGAGGCAGACCCCCATCACTGGGCACTCATTGCCGCCTGGGACGACGCCGCGGACGCACGCGTATTTGAACTCGGTTCGGTGGTTGCCGCCTGGGACCACCATTCATACGAGACGGCCCGGTTTGTGCTGTCCCCCATTCACAGCCGCGGCAGGTGGGCCGGGCAAGAGCCTTTCGGACCTGGCAGCAAGCCCACCACTGCGGGCCCGGTGGCGGCGATCACTCGCGCACGCATCAAGGCGAAGCAGTGGCGCCGTTTCGCTGCCGAAGTACCCCCAGTTGCCGCCGATTCCGCTGCGGCTGCCGGACTGCTCCTGAGCACCGGAATCGGAGAAGCACCGATCGGATTACAGGGGACCTTCTCAGTCTGGCAATCGGGAGATGCGCTCAATCAATTCGCGCATGCACCCGCCCACCAGCATGTGGTTAACGAGACCGCACGGCTTGGGTGGTACAGCGAAGAATTGTTCGCTCGGTTCAGCGTCCTGAAAGCAACTGGGAAATTCTGCGGCCGACCATTGGACATTGGCCCATGAGTGATCCTCAATCAGGACATCCTCGACCTGCGTTCTGGTGGCTGCCTGTCGTGGGGGCGATCGCCACAATTGGGCTGCAGATCCTCTGGCCGCTGGCAGACGGCCAGAGCCGGACCTCGCTCACGATCATCACCGTGGTTATCTTCGCTGCCACCAGCGTGATCCACTCAGGCATCTACCTGGGAGCCCGCTGGGCCGCGGGCTACCTCGCGATCACCGTCGGTTTTGCGTTCGTCATCGAAGCGGTCGGAACCAACACGGGGTTTCCGTTCTCCCCTTATGACTACACCGATGCATTGGGTGTGCGAGTGGCCGACGTGCCTCTCATCATCCCGTTGGCATGGGCGATGACGACCTATCCCGCGCTACTACTCAGCAGACGCCTGAGCCGGGCGATCAAACCAACGGGTCGAGTCAGAGTCCTGTGCGCTGCGATCGGCGCTTTCGCCCTCACCACTTGGGACTTGTTCCTCGACCCGCAGATGGTGGCGTGGGGCTTGTGGGGTGTCTCTTATACACCTCTCCGAG
>DMNR01000246.1 GCA_003452655.1 Actinomycetota bacterium
AGCTTCTTGAAGTTGTCGATGTCGAGCAAGGCTACGCAGAGGCAGGACTGCCGCCGCCGGGAACGCGCCGTCTCCTTGCCGAACGCTTCCTCGAGGCCACGGCGGTTGAGCGCCCCGGTCAGCTGGTCGTGGCGAACCAGCGTACTGGCCTTGTCGAGTTCCGCCTGCAACTCGCTGATGCGCTTGTCGGCCTCTTCCACGCGCAGTTTGGCGTTACGCAGGTCGTCTCGCGATCGCTGGGCGTTCAACTGAATGATCTGTGTCTCGCGAATCACCTCGGCGAGAACGTCTTCGAGCTGGTTGATGTCCTCCGCCTTGCTGATCCGGTCGGCACAGACCTCGATCTTGTCATGATAGTCGGAAGTCGAATCGGCGAACTCGGCCAGATGATCGACGAAACCAGCGAGCATCTGCTTGAGCGCTTCCTTGGCTTCGTTCAGGCTGTGCTTGAGCTGGCTTTGCTTGAAGATCACTTCCCGGAGCCGACTCTCGGCGTCGCCAATCGAGCGCAGGCTCAAGGGCTGGGCGACGATGTCACGAACGATGTCGATCTGACCTTTCAGCCAGTGGTCCTCGACAACCAGTTCGCCGACATTCTGAATCAACAATTGCAGCAGGTTGAGCAGACCGGCGCGCAGTTCGCCACGGTCTTCGGCGAGAATATCGAGGCGGAAGGCGAAACGCTTGATGGCCGTGAGCAACCCATCCATGGCCGCGCGCGACATGGTGGTGCGAACCTTGTGCGCCAGATCGCGGGCCTCGGCGGCCAGTTCCGGCTCATCCCCGAGTTGTGTAGTGATGACCGCTTCGAGCGTGTAGGCGAACAGTTCGCGCAACTCGGCCGCTGGCTCGCTGGTGGTACCCGCACTGGGCGTTGCACCGCCCTCGGCGGCCATCACGGCGGCGCTCGAAGGGGCAGCCAGGGTCTCTGGCTCGACGAGGGGGATCTCGTCGGCCACCGGAGCGTTGAGCGACCATGACTTGACCAGTCCCTGCAGCCTTCCGAACAACAGCTCGCGATTGGTCGTGCCGCTGGCCAGCACACGTTCGAGCGCCTCGCGCTTGCGGGCGACGGTAAGACCGGCCTGCTTGCCTTCCCACTGGCGGAGAAACTCGCCCAGCAACTCGCTCCAGGGGAGATCCTGCTCCCGGCCGATCTCCTTGGCCAACTCGGCAACGCCCGCCTGGACTTCCTCCCAGTTCCGCCCCCCAAGCGCCTGCTCGAAGCGTTTGGCCAAGCGCTGCTGACTTGCCGTCGCGCGCGGAAGCGATGCCGGAAGCGCCTTCAGATCCTGTGCCGGGAAGGCTTCCGGCACTTGATCGGCGATACCCGCTATCTCGTGGTAGAGGGCCCGATAATTCTCGGGGGATGGAGACATCCGGCGGGCAGCCAGCAGACGCAAGGCCTCCCGCGCAATTTCCGAAGGATTCGACAAGCTTGGCATAGCTCCACACCGAAAAAGCAGTCAGCGCATTCTATCAGTGGCTCGACGACCGTGAAAGGATGGGTCCTCCGTCGGGCCGAACCCTCCGCGGCACACCCCTGCAGACAAGTCGCGTCCAGCCGCCTTGGGCTATAATGGCGCACCGCAGCAGCCGGTAGCCCCCGTAGCATGAAGGTCGTGCAGTTGATTTGTAATCATCAGGTGTTGGTTCGATTCCGACCGGGGGCACCAGGAAAGCAAGGGGTCAGGTCACCAGCCGGCAACTCCTCGCGCAGCCCGGGCATGACCCGTTAGTGACTCCGGGATGCTTGCCGGCCCACCGTACCTTTACACGCTGTCGTGCCCTCCAGTGCCACGAGCCCGGTCAGCTAATCCACTTACTCGTGCACGCGGAAGGACTGGATCGCAAAGGCGTCGCCGAACCCGGTGACCACGGGACGGATCGCCCAGCCCATCCGCCCCAGATGCGGTCACGATGGCGTCGTCAAGATGACCACGCTGGTGGCGAACGAAAGACCGCTTGCTGATGCGCCTCCGGCCGCCCTCGACGCGGCGCATGACGCCGACGAGAAGTCAAGGCCGGTGGTCTTGGCGAATGGTGGCCTGATGACTCATTGGCAGAGGCGATCCTTGACTTCGGCATGACGCGGGCAGGTGGTCAGGTGGTCGTTGACCATTCCGGCCGACTGCATGAACGCATAGCAAATCGTCGAACCGACAAACTTGAACCCCGCTCGNNTCAACGAAGCGCCACAGGAAATCGCTGAACGACTGCCCACCGGCTACGAGAGCCAGGTAGGCTTTGGCGTTCTGGATGGCTGCGACAACCTTGGCGCGATTTCGCACGATCCCCGAGTCTGCCAACAGCGCAGCCACTTTTCCGTCGTCATACTGGGCAATCTGCACCGGATCAAAACCATCGAAGGCATGGCGGTAGTTTTCTCGTTTTTTCAGGATCGTCGCCCAGGACAGCCCTGCCTGCGCTCCTTCCAGGATCAACAACTCAAACAGAGCTCGGTCATCGTGGAGCGGCACGCCCCACTCCGAGTCATGGTATTCACGGTAAAGGTCGAAACCTTCGCACCAAGGACAACGTGTCATCGATATACACTCGGCAGGCAAAGCGTCAGTCTACCGGCAAGAGCCAGGAATTGCGGACTCTTCCCCTGGCGAACACCTGTGCATGGCGAGTGCCACGCTTGGCGGCCCTTTCCGGAATCGCATCGAACTCTTCCTGCTGCACGGTCATCGGCGCGCACCGCCCGACCCAGGGGCTCTTCCGCCCTTTTTGTTCGTCAGCACGCAGAAACGCACCAGGCGGTCTGTGTGCGAATTCATTGCCGGTGTCAGCCATC
>DMNR01000142.1 GCA_003452655.1 Actinomycetota bacterium
GGGGGAGGAATCTTCCTTGGTACGTGGGTCAGGCGGTCCGGTTTCTCTGGTGGGTGTCTTCCGACGACTAGGACGTGGGAACGGGCCGACTTGTGCGGTGCGGGGAATCCGCAGCACGAGTGTGTTCGCTCAAGATTCGCGCACTGGTCAGTGGATTGACGCTGCGCGTTGTCTGGTCCGCACCGGCAACGTCGAACATCAAGGCCTACCGGGACGCTCGGTCGTGCAAGGTTTGACTGTTGGCTGGTGACCCCGCCGACCGCGCCCGGTTAGGGTCGTCTCGTGACGGCTAACGATGAACGCCCCCGAATCAGAGTTCAGGTCTTGCTGTGTGACCACGCGCAGGTCGAGGCGGGGAAGCTTTTCGTGCTCGGGGCTGGAATCTCCACAGTGGGAAGTGGTGCACCGACAAGCATCGGAGTACTCGTCTACGTTCCGTGGGACTTGACCAACTCAGAGATCCCCTACCGACTTCAGCTTGAGACCCAGGATGGCCAGACTGAGCTACCACTCATCGATGGACAGACTGTCAAGGTTGAGGTCGCAGGAGCGCTTACCGTCGGCCGACCTGTCGGTGCACTAGAGGGTGCACCGATCCAAGTCCCGATCGCGTTTAGCTTCGGCCCCTTCCAGGATCTGTCTGCCGGAAGGTATGTGTGGCGGCTGTCGCTTTCGGAGGAGACCGATGAGGACTGGACGGCCGCGTTCAATCTGATTCGGTAGCGGCCCACTTTGGAGCGGGTGAGGGGAGCGCCGTCGTTGCCCCACTGGGGCAACTCCTCCTCGATTCCCCGCCAGTTGCCTGGACCAAAGCAAATGACCCCGGGGAACACCCCGAGGCCATTCACTTTGGAGCGGGTGAGGGGAATCGAACCCCCGTGTTCAGCTTGGGAAGCTGACGCTCTGCCATTGAGCTACACCCGCGGGGCGGCTGTGCACGACTTGGTGCGGAAGGTGGTGCGCGATCGTCGTGCTGCCGCTCGGATAGAGGTTACCCAGTTTTCCGTTAGGCCTCGCACCCGCCCTGGCTGGAGGTGGGTCGGATAGCGGGGCTAGTGGATGGGTCGACAGGCGTCCGGAAGATGTCAGAACGGCTCGTAGCAGTCGTACGTCTCGATCGATGCGACCTTGTCGCCTCGGACTCCGATGAACTGGGCAAGGTGCGCGGTAAGTAGCTGATCTTTGTGGAAGGGCCCGATGTCTTTCGCGACCTGACCGGTCCAGGTGCAGCGCACAATCACCTCGGAGCCGACCTCGACGAGACTCCGAACCTCATAACGCTGCCACGAGAGTAGGCCGACGCCCGCAGTTGAGGCGGTGATCATCTGGTCAATCGTCGCAGCATCGCCAGCGGGCTTTAGGCGATTTGGCCGCTCGACCGTTACCGCATCTTCGGTAAAGAAGCCCCGCAATTCGTCGCCGTGGGTACCTGCTTCGAGCGCCGCGTGAAGCCCACGAACAACATCTGACGGTTCAACGGACATGCGATATGGATACCTTCTTTGCCGGTTCCGTGGCAAGGCCGAGTATGCGAATGAGTGACTCGTGCGGGACCGCGGCCGGATCGATGATCCGAGGTATTGCCGGGCCCTTGGGAGATGCCTCAGTGCCGGCCCAATCGATCCGCCTCACCAGGGAACTCCATCAGCGAGCGTCACCGGATCCCCGTCGTTAGATTCCCCGTATGAATGCCACATCAAGCGCGGCGGCCGCAGGAGCAAAGAAGATCGGTCTGATAGCCGCAGTCAGTATCGGAGTTGGCGGCATGATCGGCGCCGGGATCTTCTCGATCCTCGGCGTGGTGGCAAGTATCTCTGGCGCCGCAATGTGGATCTCGTTCCTTATCGGCGGGATCGTGGCTTCCTTCTCTGCCTACTCCTACATCAAGCTGGGTCAAACTTTTCCCAGCGTCGGCGGCGCTGTCACCTTCATGGTCAAAGGATGGGGTGACAACAAGAAGGCAGGCACGTTTAACGTGTTCCAGTACTTGGCCTACGTCATCTCAATTGCGCTATACGCCACCGGCTTCGCCGCTTACGCACAGGGCTTCTGGGACATTCCTACCCAGTTCTTTGCGATTGGCGTCATCCTCGTGTTCACGCTCATCAACTTCGTTGGCAGTCGGTTGATGGGACGCGCGGAGTCCGCAATCGTCATCACCAAGGTTGCGATCCTTATCGTCTTCATCATTGCGGCCATCGTCACGTTCACCCCACAAAGCAGCGAGAACCTCTCGCCAGCGAATTGGAGCGGCCCCATCGCAATGATCGTGGGAGCGGGTGTCCTCTTCGTGGGTTACGAGGGTTTTGGTCTGATCACAAATGCCGCCGCCAACATGGCCAATCCAGTCAAAGAGATCCCCCGTGCGATCTGGATCAGTCTTGGCATCGTGGTGGCGATCTACCTGGCGGTTTCTATCGGGGTCGTAGGCCAAGTGCCACTGTCCGAGTTGAAGACTCTAGGCGATTCGGCCCTCGCCGTCGCTGCGGAACCGGCACTGGGCCATTTCGGATTTGTGCTCATCTCGATCGCAGCGCTGCTGTCCACGGCGTCAGCTGTCAACGCGACATTGTTTGGATCTGCCAACGTCGCCTACCAGATCGCGAAGAATGGCGGGTTGCCCCCCGCATTCGACAAGCAGCTGTGGGGTAAGGATGCAGAGGGTCTCTTCATCACCGCTGCTCTTGTGATCTTCTTTGTTCTGGTATTTCCGCTGAGCGCCGTGGCCTCGATGGGCTCCGCCGGCTTCCTGCTCGTATATGCGGCCGTGAATGTCGGTCATTTGCGGATCCGATCCCAAACTGGTGCCAAGGCGTGGCCGCTCTACACCGGCGTCATCCTCTGCGTTGTTCTTTTCATCTTCCTATTCGGCTACATGCTCATCCAGGAACGTCTGTCGGCCGTCGCGATGGTGGCTACGTTCCTGAT
>DMNR01000431.1 GCA_003452655.1 Actinomycetota bacterium
ACAACGCGAATTTCGCTTGCTTATCAACACGTCGAATGACTCGTGACGATATTCGACATCAGTGTCAAAGAAATCCCGCCCGGTCGCGAGATCGCCCCGGTCAGCCGTCCCTCAAACCTGCACANCCCCCACAGTGTTGGGGTTTCTGGCCCGTCTCTGGGCCTGGAAACCCCAAACACGGCGGGGGTTTGTGCAGGTGCGGTGGGGGAAGGTTCGACGACTAGGCCCAGAAGAGGGGGCCCTGGTCGTCGTGGGGAAGGCGATCGACAAGCGCCGTCGCCAACTCGCTATCGCTCATGTCTGCGTTGGTTGCTGTACGAATCGCGTTCAACATGGTCATCACTCCGTTAGATCAAGTTCCTGTGTGGCGGGTCACCCAAGAATTACCCCTCGCCTTCGCGAGGTAAACCCTTACTCGCGGGTAACTTGAGAAACCTGCTCAGAACCGCACGCTGACGGTCTCTGAGGTCGGACGAACTTGGCATCCCAGCACCCGGTCGCCATCACCGTGAGTCGCTGATTCGGATTCAACGGCACCCTTGACGAGCTTGCATTCACACGTGGCACACACGCCCTCCAGGCATGAGTACGGCGCATCAAGGCCGGCATCGAGCATTGCGTCCACCAACGATGCGTCCTGTGGCCAGTCAACCTCGTGGGTCTGCCCATCGAGCTCGACCTTGGCAACCGATGTTCGGGTTAGCACGCCTACACCGTCACCACCGCGGCGATTCGCCGAAGGCGCAGCGGACCGGGGAGCGAACGGATCGCCCTCAAGTGAACGGAACTCCTCGACGTGGACCTTGGCTCCCGGCCATCCGAAGTTGCGGGCCGTGGACGTCACCAGGTCCATGAACGGTGCCGGGCCGCAGACGAATATCTCCGCGTCGCGATGCGAAGCCAGTGCTTCGGTCACGTTGCTGCCCGTCGGAATTCCTGATACTGACGCAAGCCAATGGTGGATAACGAGTTGACCTGGATGCATTCGTGCCAGATCTCTGAGTTCATCCCGGAAGATGATTGAGGCCTCGTCGCGGTTTGCGTAGACCAACGTGACTCGCGCACGCTGGCCCGCAAGCGCAGACTTAATGATCGACATTATGGGGGTGATACCGCTGCCCCCCGCGAACAGCAGGAGTTCGTCCATCCCATCGCGTGGAGTGAAGGTTCCGCCAGGGCGCAAAGCCTGCAGCTTCGTTCCCACACGAACGTTGTCGCACAGCCAATTCGATGCATATCCGGCAGGCGTCCTCTTGACGGTGACGCGCCAATCGGAGTCCGTATCAGGCGAACTTGAAAGCGAGTAGCAGCGTGCGACAGAGCCCGTTACGTCGCTGGGAATCCGCAGTGTCAGGAATTGCCCGGGGCTGTATCGGAACGCGCCAAGGTGAGAATCCGGCACGCTGAACACGAAGGTCTTGGCATCTGCGGTCTCATCGATGACGCGGGTCACGGTGAGCTCTGCGCTTCGCTCGTCGAAACCTGCCTGCGGGCGGATCGCCCTACGGGAAGCGCGACCGACTGCTCGCTGTGGTGTGACAAACCCACGACGGAGTAGGAGCAACACCAACAGTCCACTGACGAATCCGATCATCGCCAGCGACCAGGTCGCCATCGCGTCGGTCCCCATGACGATGTAGTGGATGGAGACCAAGGGCCACACGATGTAAGCGAGGCTATGCACGGCCTTCCAGGCCTTGGCTGAGAACCGTGAGCGGAAGATGCCCGCGAGCGAGACGACGATCAACGACAGAAATGCAATGGTTCCCAGGGCGGTTGCGAAGGTGTTGTTAGGCGCCAACCCGGGAACAAATGCGTCGAGCAGAGTGAGCTTTGCGTAAGGGTCGGGTATTAGCGACAGAATGTGGCCGACGACGAAGACCAGCGTGAACGTCGCGGCGGCACGGTGGAGGGTAGTCATCGACCGCATCGAAACTCTCGAGCCGAAGAGGCGGGTCGACATCGTCAGACCGATGATCACGACCGCGGAGCTTGCGACCCAGGCACAGATGCCGAGGGTGCGAGCTGTGAGCCACAGCCATGGAACATCTGCTGCGGCTATCTGCGAAAGTGCCTGATTCATTCGTGCTCCTCACTCGCGAGAACCGCTCACCGGCGGCTTCTGCATCCACTGTCGGTGCGCGCGAGCCAGAACAAAAGCCCTCAATGGTTAAGTGAAGTGAAAGTGACGCCTTCACGGTTAAGAGATGGCAAAGGCGGTCCGACCTCATCACCCATTGGAGTGAACCGCCCGCAATCACAGGCCACTTGATGTCGCAGCCACAGGGACCATCGACCCATCCTCTGGCAGGGATAAAGCGGGAGAATTGACCTATGAGGGCGTCACAACGCAATCAGGTTTCAGCGGCAGTTGACCGATGGTTGGCCGGCGGCTTAATCACCTCCGAACAAGCCCAACAACTGCGGGCGGACATTGAATCGCGGCCTACGTCACGGCCGTCTCAACTACCTGCCACGGGGAAGAAAGCCGCAGGTACGCAGCAACACTTCCCGGTCATCATCATTGAGGCACTCGGATACCTCGGCGGCGCGATCGTTGTCGTCGCGCTTGGGCTCCTCGTCAGCTACTTCTGGTCCGATCTCTCGACCGGAGGGCAACTGGTGCTCATCGCGGCTGTCTTCCTGATTCTGATAGGTGCCGGAGTGGCAGTTCCTCAACAACTCGGAGCACCTGCGATCCGATTGCGTTCAGTCCTGTGGGTGGCTGCAACGATCGCCTGGGCGTTCCTCATCGGCTTCACCGTTGACAACTACGCGGGGCTTCACGATGAACGGATGGCCGCTGTCGCCGCCTGGAGTTCTGTCGCGCTTGGGCTCCTACTTTGGTTCCTACATCGCGAACCACTACAACAGATCGCCGTCTTTGTTCCGCTACTCATCGGCGTTGGCGTCGGCACCTACCTCGCCCAAGGCGGCGATCCTGAATCCGACAATTCCATCTGGCAGGGCGCGGCCGTTTGGATTGTGAGCTTGGTGTGGTTCGGGCTTGGATGGTTCGATCGGATTCGGCCCGCGATGCTTGCCACGGCGCTCGGGGCGATCGGAGCGTTGTTCGGGGCAATGATGTGCGTTGAGAACCCGGCATTGGCCGTCGTTGGTGTCACCATGCTGGCCGCGCTTGTTGCCGCTGCGGTCGCTCGAAATGATTTCGTCCTGCTCGCAGTTGCCGCATTCGGATCGATAGAACTGCTTCCGAGCACGATCATGCAGTACTTCCCTGGAATCCTGGCCGCGGCGCTGGTTCTATTGCTCGTTGGACTGCTACTGATCGTCGCGGCGCTGTACATCGCACGCCGCAGAAACCGGTTCGCGACCAGTCAGATCGACCTGCGAAGTAATCAGCCGGTTGGTACTACCCGCTAGATAACCCGGCCCGTTTCCGGATCCACCCGGACGTAGGTGCCTTGGTTCCCAGCTGCTGTCGCCTTTGATCGAGCACCGGCGAGGATCGCAATGATCACGGCAAATGCCGCAGCATCATCAACCAAGCCGAACGGCCCCGTAAGGATCTCGGGAATCATGTCAACTGGCGAGACGATATACAGCGCGGCCATCGCCAATGTGAGCCACTGAAACTTCGTCAAGTACTTCATGAATGAACTGTTACACGGAATGTGCCGAAATGTCACGGGGCTTTCGGACGGATTCGTTTCGCACATGACAGGCTGCCCCTGTGATTCAGCTGCTCCGCCGGTTCTTACGGCCCTACGGCCGGGCATTGATCGTCATCGTGCTGTTGCTGTTCCTGCAAGCTGTTGGCAACCTCTACCTGCCCACGTTGAACGCCGACATCATCAATAACGGTGTCGTCACCGGAAACATTCGCAACATCATCGTGACCGGGGCGATCATGCTCGCTGTCACATTGCTGCTAGGGATCTGTTCGATCATTGCCGTCTACTACAGCGCCCGAACGGCTATGCGATTTGGTCGAGACGTGCGCGCCTCGATGTTCAAGAAGGTCCAGTCGTTCTCCCTACATGAGGTGAACGAATTCGGAACGCCCTCGTTGATCACACGCAACACCAACGATGTCCAGCAGGTCCAGATGCTCGTGCTGATGGGCCTGACGATGATGGTGCTCGCACCCTTGACTGCCATCGGCGGCATCTTCCTCGCAGTCCGACTCAACCTGCAGTTGTCCGCATTGTTGTTGATCATCATTCCGCTCATGGCAGTCGTCATCGGTTCCCTGATGGTCAAGGCCGTGCCGCTGTTTCGCTCCATGCAGCTCAAGATCGACCGCATCAACGAAGTTCTCCGCGAGAACCTCGCCGGTATTCGAGTGATCCGCGCCTTCGTGCGCACTGCACATGAAGAGGCCCGCTTTGAGGTTGCCAACGACGACCTCACCGACACGTCATTGCGCGTTGCCCGGTTGTTCGCCCTGATGCTTCCCGCACTCATGTTGATCATGAATGCCTCTAGTGTCGCGATCGTCTGGTTCGGTGGCCACCTCATCAACAACGGCGATATGCAGATCGGCGACCTGACGGCCTTCCTGCAGTACATCGTGCAGATCCTGTTCGCTGTGATGATGGCTGTGATGATGTTCGTCATGGTGCCGCGGGCCGCAGCATCCGCTGAGCGAATCCAGCAGATCCTCGGGACGAACCCATCGATTGCCGACACTGCTTCGGCCGATCTCGATACTGACGGGGAGACGGCGCGGAAGTCCCCCCGACCGGGCCGGATCGAATTTCGCGATGTCGAATTCCGGTATCCGGGAGCGCAAGATCCGGTCTTGGAACGCATCTCATTCACACTGGAACCAGGCCAAACGACGGCGATCGTTGGCGGAACTGGATCTGGCAAGACAACCCTAGTCAACCTGATTCCCCGCCTCTACGACGTCAGCGATGGATCGATCCTGCTCGACGGCATCGATCTGCGGGATCAACGGCAGGCACAGGTGTGGCAGGAAATGGCTCTCGTGCCGCAGAAGTCGTTCCTCTTCAGCGGCACCGTTCGCAGCAACATCCTTTTCGGCGATGCCAACGCCAGCGATGAACAGATTTGGGACGCCCTTCGCGTCGCGCAGGCCGAGCCGTTCGTGACCAAGCTGGCTGAGCAACTGGACTCCACTGTCGATCAAGGTGGCGCAAATCTATCCGGCGGACAGCGGCAACGACTGTCGATTGCCCGAGCCCTCGTGCGACGAGCGCCGATCCTGATCCTCGACGACAGCTTCTCCGCACTCGACTACGCAACGGATGCACGGCTGCGATCCGCATTGGCGCGCGAATCACGCAATCGCACCGTGGTGATCGTGGCGCAGCGTGTCAGTTCAATCCTTGACGCGGACAAAATCATCGTCCTGGACGAGGGCCTGATCGTTGGCATCGGAACCCACGCGGAACTGATGGATACCTGCCCGACGTACCAGGAAATTGTGAACTCGCAACTCTCCGCGGACGGTGTCGCGTGAGTACCGCAACGACCTCGAGCGGAGCGAGCAACCCGCGCCGCCCACAAGGAATGTTCGGCGGTGGCGGACCCGGTGCCGTGGGCATGGGCCTTCCGCCGGAGAAACCACGCAACTTCAAAGCGACCCTGCGTCGACTCGGTCGCCGTCTTCACCCCGAGCGCTGGATCATTACCGTCGTCTTGATCTTGGGCATTACGAGCGTCTTCTTTGCGGTGATCGGACCGAAGCTCCTTGGAAACGCCACGAACATCATCTTTGAAGGCATCGTTGGGAAGCAACTACCCGCAGACATGACGCAGGCCCAAGCAGAGGCCTACCTGCGGGCTAACGGTCAAAGCCAACAGGCAGACTTGCTGTCGGGGATGACCGTGACGCCGGGAGCCGGGGTCGACTTCACGGCGCTCGGCCAGGTGATCGCGCTCGTCGCAGTCGTTTACCTGCTCAGTTCGATCTTCTCGTGGGCGCAGAACTACCTGATGGCAGGAGTTACTCAGCGGGTCATGTTTCGACTGCGCGAGGAGGTCGACGTCAAGCTCGGCCGACTGCCGCTGAAGTACTTCGATACGCATGCTCGCGGAGACGTCCTCAGTCGAGTGACTAACGACATCGACAACATTTCAACGACGCTTCAGCAAACGCTGACGCAGATGATCACCTCGGTTCTCACCGTCATCGGGGTGCTCACGATGATGTTGTTGATCAGTCCGTTGCTCGCAATCATTTCGCTGCTGACCGTGCCGCTGTCATTTGCCGTCACCATGTTCATCGCGAAGCGTTCGCAACGTGAGTTCGTAGGGCAATGGAAGTGGACAGGCAAGCTGAATGGTCACGTAGAGGAGATGTACAGCGGTCACGAACTGGTCAAAGTGTTCGGCCATCAGGAGCAGGCAATGGCCGACTTCGCAGAGGCCAACGACAAGATGTACGAGACCTCATTCAAGGCCCAGTTCATCTCCGGGATCATTCAGCCCGCGATGGCATTCATCGCGAATATCAACTATGTGTTGATCGCGGTAATCGGCGGGCTGTGGGTCGCGAACGGCACAATGTCATTGGGAGACGTCCAGGCGTTCATCCAGTACTCACGGCAGTTCACGATGCCAATCACCCAGATCGCCTCCATCACCAATCTCCTGCAGTCGGGCCTCGCCTCGGCTGAACGCGTCTTCGAGTTACTCGATGAGCCAGAACAGGTCCCAGAGACTGCGACGCCACAGACCCTTGATTTGCGCCGCGGGCACATCACGTTCGAGGACGTGTCCTTCAGATACGAAGCCGACAAGCCGCTCATCGACGACCTGACCTTGGATGTTCGCCCGGGCGAATCGATAGCAATCGTCGGCCCCACCGGCGCAGGAAAGACGACGCTCGTGAACTTGCTGATGAGGTTCTACGAAATCGATGGCGGGCGGATCACTTTCGACGGCATCGATATTCGGGACCTCACGCGGGACAACCTGCGGCGGTCCTTCGGAATGGTTCTGCAGGACACATGGCTGTTCAAAGGCACGATTCGAGAGAACATCGCCTACGGAGCAATTGATCCGACCGAGGCGCAGATCATCCAAGCCGCAACCGCCGCACA
Organism: Actinomycetota bacterium; assembly: GCA_003452655.1. Lineage (GTDB taxonomy): Bacteria > Actinomycetota > Actinomycetes > S36-B12 > UBA10799 > UBA10799. The sequence continues at coordinate 7,035 of DMNR01000431.1, forward strand.
CGTCGACCGTCTGGTGCGCACCCTGCCCGACGGCTACGACACGGTTCTCGGGACGGACGCAGCCAACATATCGACCGGGGAACAGCAACTGCTCACTATTGCGCGAGCGTTCCTCGCTGATCCCGCGGTGCTGATTCTGGACGAGGCCACCTCCTCTGTGGACACCCGCACGGAAAAGCTCATCGGCCAGGGGCTGGACGCCCTGATGGCCGGGCGCACGGTGTTCGTCATCGCCCACCGGCTGTCCACCGTCCGCAACGCCGACCGCATCTTCGTGCTGGACAACGGCCAACTGCGCGAGGC
>DMNR01000328.1:0-378 GCA_003452655.1 Actinomycetota bacterium
GTGGTGGTGGGGGTGGCGGCGGCGGGTCTTGGTGACGTGAGCACAGTCGCGACGCAGCGGCCTTCAGTCGTCAGCGTCGTCCGGCTCGTCGACGGAGGCAATGTTGCGCACCAGTGCATCCAAGACCGCCCCGTGCGGACCAATGACGTACGCGCGATCACCCGCAGTCAGGACGGTGTCCCGGCGCGGTGGGTGCTCAAGCTCGGTCGCGCCTGCCCGTTTGATCGCTACCACCCTGATTCCCACGCCAAGGTCATGCAGCGGGATTCCAGCAAGCTTGCCGGAGCTTGAAACGGTCAGGCGACCGATCATCAAGGTGCGCCCGGACAGGGTCAGTGAGGTCGTGACCTTGAGGCCGAGGGACGCTGCCACAAACCA
>DMNR01000328.1:630-2467 GCA_003452655.1 Actinomycetota bacterium
AGTTCACCCCGAATCGCCAAACCAGTCTCGATATTTGCCAAGTCGCTACTGGTCAAGACCGCGACTCCGGCCGCGGCAGACAGATTCGCTGCGGCCAGCGCATCAGAGTCCGTCGCGTCGGCAACCACCACCGGCACACTCAACGCCCGAGCACGAGACACGTTGCGAGGCGAAGGTTCTTTGTCGATGACGGCGACTCGCTTGCCCGCTGCCCGAAGCTGCTCGACGACACGAATTCCCACGCCCCCGAGGCCAACCACGATGTAGTGGTTGCGCATCGTGCCCGCACGCTGGGAGCCGAAGCTGGCCGCGATCCGCCGACTGACCAGCAGGTCGGTGAGCTGCGCGAAGAGGATCGCGACGAGTGCCGCCCCAACCAACATCAGCAGGATGTCGAAGATGCGCAGAGCCGTGGGCTGATCTCCGAATGGAAAGTCGCCGTAGCCAACAGTCACCAAGGTTTGGACAGTCGTGTAGAGCGCATCAATCAGGTCCATCTGGGCGTCATCGGTGCTGCGATTGACGTACCAAATGTCGATCACGATTGTCGCCACGACGATGAGGGACAGGAACAGGATGATCGTGGTCTTGAGAGCACGGTCGGCGCCGTAAAAGACTGATTGCCACAGCGAGCGCAATGATCCGCTAGATGACTTCGGAGGCGCCTGCTTCGCGTATCGAGCACCCACGGGAATCTGGCTCTTCGCGGCGTCACCCGACGAAATCAGGCCGGCCTTTCGGAACTGATCGGGAGTTGCCAGCAGAGCGACGCGATCTCCAGCGGAGACGTGTTCGTCGCGCGAGGGGAATACCGTCACCACCCCATCAGCGGATGCGGAGATGATCGGTGCGAGGTCCCCATACTCACTGCGAAACGTCCCTGACTTCTTGGCGTCGACTTCAACAATGCGAAACAGTTCGCCGGACAGGTGGAAGTCGTGCACCCTTTGCTGCAGGACTGCCTCGGTGAATGCCGGTGCGGACAACTCCTCGGCGCTGAGCACCGTTCCGACACCGGTCACCCCGGCGATGGCCTCGCCAACTGGGGCATTCGATGACCGAACAATGACGCGAACGGCATCGTTGAGTTCTCTAGCCAGCAGTGCAACCTCGAGGGTGTGCAGTTCATTGCGTTCGGTGCAGATGACCGCGCGAGCAGTGGCAAGCCCGGCCATCTCGAGCACCTCAACCCGAGCGGCGTTGCCAACAACATGGCCGACTTCCCAGAGCGCGATCTGCCGGACGGACCGATCGTCTGCGCCGTCATCGATGACAACTACCTGCTGCCCGATCCCGAGAAGTTGTTCAACCACGCGCAACCCGATCCCGTGCAGGCCCACCACGATGACGTGGCCGCGCAACTGCGCGGTCTGCGGCGGATGTGGGATCACATCTCAATCATGGCAGCCGAACCCATCATTGGGAGCAAGTGCACAAGACTCGTCGAAAGGGTGGATCCCTGGCGGATTAGAGTCGAAGGAAGTAGCCGATCCCGCGACCGCAAGGAGCCAGCCCGTGTTCGTCCACGAAAGCCCACTGCCGAGCGTCGAGATTCCCGACGTTTCGCTNNCGGCCTACGCCCTGGCGACGTCGTTGCGCTGATGGCGCCCAACATCCCCGAGTACGCGGTCGTGTTTCACGCCGTGGTCTATGCGGGCTGCGCGATCACCACGATCAATGGGACCTACACCGAGCGAGAGGTCCACCACCAGCTCGTTGACTCCAGGGCAAAGCTGTTGATCACTGTCGAGCCGTTCCTGGAAGTTGCCCGCGCAGGGGTAATCGATACCAACGTCAGCGACATCCTGCTGATCGGCGCACAGGCTCAGGATGCCGC
>DMNR01000328.1:2525-5350 GCA_003452655.1 Actinomycetota bacterium
ATCAACAAAGGCGTCATGCTGACGCATCGCAATCTGATTGCCAACGTTGCCCAGACCTCGGCAGGAGCCGGGATGCGAGGCGACGAGGTATTCATCGCCGTGCTCCCGTTCTTCCACATCTACGGAATGCAGGTGCTGATGAACTGCGGTCTGCACATCGGGGCGACGGTCGTCACGATGCCACGCTTCGACCTTGCGGAATTCCTGCAACTGCACCAGCAGTACGGCATCACGCGCTCATTCGTTGCACCCCCGATCGTGGTTGCACTTGCCAAGCATCCCCTCGTTGATCAATACGACATGTCGGCAGTCGAGCAGGTCTTCTCCGGAGCAGCACCGCTATCAGCCGAACTCGCCCTTGAGGCCGGTGCAAGGTTGGGCTGTGAAGTAGTTCAGGGCTATGGGATGACGGAGATGTCGCCGGTATCGCACTTGACCACCCCCGGTGGTTTCAAGCCTGGGTCAGTCGGTGTGACGGCACCGAGCACCGCCACTCGCATCGTTGACCCCGAGTCAGGCGAGGATCTCGACGTTGACCTTGATGGTGAGATTTGGGTCCGCGGACCACAGGTCATGCCGGGCTACCTGAACAACGAATCAGCCACCCGCGAGTGTCTCGACGCCGATGGTTGGCTGCACACCGGCGACATCGGACACATCGACTCTGATGGCCACCTGTTCGTCGTCGACCGCCTCAAGGAGCTCATCAAGGTCAAGGGATTCCAGGTCGCTCCGGCCGAACTCGAAGCGCTGCTGCTGACGCACCCGGCCGTTGCCGATGCCGCAGTTGTGGGACGGCAGGATGATCGGGCAGGCGAAGTCCCTGTCGCGTTTGTTGTGTTGAAGGCGGGCCAGGAGGTGAGCGAAGCCGACCTCAAGAAATTCGTCGCCGACCAGGTTGCGCACTACAAGCAGATTGATTCGATCACGTTCACCGAGACAATCCCCAAGTCAGCATCCGGGAAGATTCTTCGCCGCCTACTCCGGGATTCGTTGGAGCTGTGAACTCCGCAGACGTCAAGCCCGCGAGCGAGAGAAGGGCAAGACTCCTGGGGTCGTGGACGACGGTAGTTCCGATCCTTGCGGCAATCGCTCTGGCGCTGACTTGGGGAAGCAAGCCCGCCGCTCTTGTAGTGGCGATCATCGCTGTGGTCCTCATCGGGGCCATCGCCGGAGCCGTCCACCACGCAGAGGTGATTGCCCACCGCGTCGGCGAGCCGTTCGGATCGATCGTGTTGGCAGTCGCTGTCACTGTCATCGAGGTTGCACTCATCGTCACGTTGATGGTGTCCGGCGGGCCAGAGACCTCCACGTTGGCACGGGACACCGTGTTCGCTGCAGTCATGATCACCGCCAACGGGATCGTTGGCCTCGCATTGTGGATCGGAGCAAGACGCCACGGGATGGCAATCTTCAACGCTGAGGGTGCCGGCGCAGCGCTGGCGACTGTCGCCACACTCGCGGGGCTCACTATGGTCCTGCCGAACTTCACCATGAGCCGCCCGGGTCCGGAATTCTCCCCGGCCCAACTCACCTTCGCCGCCTGCGCCTCCCTCGTCTTGTACGCACTGTTCATCACGACTCAAACGGTGAGGCACCGGGACTTCTTCATGCCGATTGAGGAGGCGGACCTCATCGCTTCTGGCAGCACGACCACCGCCGTGGTTGAGGTTGACGTCGAGGCCGACGGTTCATCGATCTCGGATGTTGACGATGGTCACGATGCGGCAAATCGCCCGACCGGGCGTGAAGCGATGAAGAGCGTCGGATTGTTGTTGGTCGCATTGGTCGCTGTTGTTGGTTTGGCGAAGGTCGAATCGCCAGCGATCGAGAGTGGAGTAGCCAGCCTTGGGTTCCCACAGTCATTCGTCGGCGTCGTGATCGCGCTCCTTGTCCTGATGCCCGAGGGTCTTGCCGCGGTCCGGGCCGCCCGACGAAACCGGGTCCAAACCAGCCTGAACCTCGCCTATGGATCAGCGATGGCGAGCATCGGGCTGACCATCCCGGCAATCGCATTAGCATCAATTTGGCTGAACGGTCCGCTACTGCTTGGGTTGAACCCGACCCAGATGGTGTTGCTCGCACTGACTGTGGCGATTGGTGTTCTCACGGTCGTACCGGGACGGGCGACTCGGTTGCAAGGTGGGGTTCACCTCGTATTGTTCGCATCGTTCTTCTTTCTGTCGATCTACCCCTGATTGAGGTGAACGGATGTCCGAGGATCGGTTCACCGGGATACCCGCCGAGGCCTTCGAGTTCTACGAAGCCCTGGCGGCCGATCCAACGAAGACGTTCTGGGAAGCACACAAGGCCGCGTACTTAAGCGACGTCCGGTCACCGCTGGAGTCGTTGGGTCAGCGATTACGCGACGAGTTCGGCACTGTCCGGTTGTTTCGGCCTTACCGCGATGTCCGCTTCAGTAAAGACAAGACTCCGTACAAGGACCATCAGGGAATGTTCGCAGAGCGCGGTGATGGCATCGGTTGGTACGTGCAAATCTCAGCAACGGGACTGATGGTTGCGGGCGGTTGGTACTCCTCGTCACCGGAACAGGTGAAGCGTTACCGCGCGGCAGTTTCCGAGAGCATCCCGGCAGCAGAGCTGGCGGCGCTGACTGATGCGCTAGCAGGGGCAGGAATGGAAATCGATGGTTCGAGGGTGGCCACCCGCCCTCGCGGGGTACGGGCGGATCATCCGAACCTCGAGTGGCTTCGGTACCGGACCTTGTATGCCGCACGACATTGGGAACCTGCCGGCTGGATGGGTAAGGCGAGCGCCGCCACGAAGATTCGGGATCAGTGGCGGGCACTGACGCCGCTGCTCGA
>DMNR01000215.1 GCA_003452655.1 Actinomycetota bacterium
TTACAGGCCGACTCACCACCTACAACCGCCCTGAGCAGGGATTATGCCTACCTACAGAGCTTCGGAAGCGGCATCCGTGCACATTCCGTGCACATTCCCCCGAAGACCCGCGTCGATCGCGGCGCGAATTCGGTCCTCGTCGCCTGGCCAGAGATGCCCGTAGGTGTCCAGCGTTTCGCTCGCGTTCTTGTGTCCGAGGAACGCCTGCACCGCCTTCACCGAGCACCCCGCCGAGATGAGCAGCGATGCGCAGTGGTGGCGCAGATCGTGCGATGAGGCCGAGACGCCAGTGTCCCGAGTGGCACGGCGGAAGGCATCAGCCCAAGTCGACCGCCGCAGTGGCGCACCTGTCGACGAGGTGAACAGCAACCCGTCGACGCCTGCACCGTACTGGGCGATATGCGAAGAGAGCACCTCCCCCACTACATCCGGCAACGTCAACACTCGGTTACTGCTCGTGGTCTTCGGCGGCCCGAACCGAACAGCCCCGACCCCCGGCGGTGTAACGAGCTGACGATCAATCCGAACCTGCCGACGGAGGAAGTCCACCCGATCGACCGTGAGGCCGCACGCTTCACCCTGACGCAGCCCGAGGCCGGCGGACGCGATGACCAATGCCCGATAGCGGCTCGGTACCGCGTCGCTGAGTGCTCGCACCTGCTCCACGGAAAGCGGCACCAGCGATGCCGCCGACCGTTCAGCTCGGGGCAAGCGCACGCCATCAGTGGGCGACTCAGCGATCAGACGGTCGCGCCGTGCCGACAACATCACCGCGGCGAGCACCCGGTAGTAGCCCTCGACCGTCGACGGCGCAAGACCGCTCGACGTCATCTCCCCCACCCACGCCTGCACTGCACTCGGCCGAACGGCCCGCAACTGCATCGTCCCGAACCGAGGCACGATCTGAGAGTTGATCACGTGCCTCATGCGCTCGCGGGTCTGAGGTCGCCACGGCTGCGCTGCTGCCCACGCGGGTGCGTACGCCTCGATCGTCTCGCGGCCGGCGGTGTGGTCGACGTAGGTGCCGCGCTGCGTGTCGACCTTTACGGCCGAAAGGAAGGCAGACGCATCGACCTTGCGCGTGAACGTCCGCGCGCGCTGCCTGCCCGTCTCGTCACGCCAGCGCGCGAGGTAGGCGACTTCCTTGCCCTTCCGCTCGATCCTCTCGATGCTCACTTGGCGTCCCCGATCTCAAGAATGAGACGCTCAACGTCTCGCGCCAGCGTCGCCGCATCCTCTTGGATCTCGTGCAGCAACTTCAGCGACGCTGGGAGCGCGCCCGCGATGAGATGTTCGGGCTGTCCGGCAAACCTCTGGACAGCACCGGCCTTCAAGCATAGGCGCCCCACTCCGGGCAACAACCGTTCACCTGCTGCCACGTCGTTCGGCGCCGCATCGAAGTAGCGGCGCCGACGATCAGCACTAGCAGCGAAGTCGAGGACTTCCCCAGGTTCACCACCGCCCATCGGCAGCGTCCCTGTGTGCCACGCCCACGCGCTGCGGTTAGGCGTCTGCGTAGTCGGCGTGATGTTGATAGCAACCTCAGAGTCACGAAGCGTCAGCAACGAAGCTGGCGGAACCCCGAAGACGAATGCGAGCGCGACAAGCTCATCGACGGTCACCTGGCGGGAGTTGCTCTCCACCTTCGCCACTATCGTTCGCGACCACGGCACGCCGTATAGGTCCATGCGGCGCGCGACCTCCTCTTGGCTCCAAAGGAGGCCGCCCCTCGTTTCGGCGACCCGTCGGGCGACCAAGGCTGCAGGCGTCATTTCGTTCATTGTGCGATTGTAGCACACTTCGTGCGAGATTGAGCAAGATCGAGTATTGTTCCGTTCCGCACAGATTGTGCCGAATCCGAACGGGGATCGTATGCAGAAGCTTCTCGACAGCCAGAGCGTCTCCGAATTGCTCGACGTGCCACCCCGCACGCTCGACCAGTGGGCCTACCTCAAGCGTGGCCCGGCCTACGTCAAGGTGGGGCGACACCGCCGCTACCAACTCGAAGACGTCGAACGCTGGCTTGCCGCCAACACGAGGGGCGGCGATGCCACTTGAGGCCGGAGCGCATCGGTGGCCCTGATCGGGCGAACCTGTTGCGCTCGATCGAGAACCTGATCGTCAAGGACGTGGCCACGATCGCCGCCGACCTCACCGACGTATGTGTCGACCCGACCGAGGCCGCCTGTCGGATCGGGTGGCTATGGCGCGAGCAGGTCGACGACGCAGCCTGTCGCGGTCTGTCGCATGTGCTCATTGGAGACGAAGGCGGTGCGCAGTGATCGCCGTCGACTTGGCCGAACGACTCGGTGCGCGATCGTCAGGCGAAGGTTCGTGGTCGGCCCTGTGTCCGGCTCACGAGGATCGCAATCCATCGTTGTCGATCGCTACCGGCGAGAACGGTGGCGTTGTGGTGCATTGCCATGCTGGGTGCTCGACCGCCGACGTGGTGGCAGCCGCAGGGCTCGCCATGCTCGACCTCGCCCCACCGAAGCAAGCGAACGACGACCAACCCATCACCACCTACCGGTACACCGACGAGGCGGGCGTGCCGCTGTTCGAGGTTGTACGCCACCCGCGTAAAAGGTTCCACCAAAGGCCCGCCAACGGCCGCGCAGGCCCCGGCGCTATGTCGGGCGTGCGGATGGTGCTCTATCGGCTGCCAGCGGTCGTGAAGGCCGTTCAGGATGGCGTCACTGTGTTCGTAGTCGAGGGCGAAAAGGACGCCGACAACCTCACCGCCGCCGGGTGGTGCGCGACCACGGCACCGATGGGCGCGGGTAAGTGGTCGAGAGTCCGCGACCACGCCCGCCAGGTACTCGCGGGTGCCGAAGTGATCGTGGTGGCCGACCGCGACGAACCCGGCTACCGCCACGCGGCTGACGTGGTCGCCAGCTTGCGCGACGTGGCCAGCTCGGTGCTGCTCGTCGAGGCCGCCGAAGGAAAGGACGTAAGCGACCACCTGGCCGCTGGTCTGACCGTGGAGCAGCTCGTCGAGGCCGCCGGCGAACCGCCGCCCGATACCGAGTCGCCTGAACCTGCCTATGAACCGGTGCCCATCGTCGACTGGGCCGAACTGTTCGACCGCTCGGTGGTCGACGACGCCTACGTGGATGGCCTCTTGCACCCTGGCCGATGGACGCAGTTCGTGGCCGCGGCCAAGGTCGGCAAGAGCACGTTGGCCATGCACCTAACCACGTCCCTGGCGCGCGGTCGCGACCCGTTCACGAACGTCGAGCGGACGCCGCTGCGCGTGCTCTACCTCGATGCCGAGATGGGGCGTCTCGACGTGTACGAACGGCTCTCGGCGGCACAGTTCGGCCCCGCTGAACTGGCGCTCGTGGCCTACTCCGACATGCCTCCGCGCTGCGACGAGATCCAGGGCGGCACGGCGGTGGTCAGCGCGGCGAAGCTCAACCAGGCCGACGTCGTGATTCTCGACGGCATGAACGGCATGGTGTCGGGGGCTGAGAACGACGACCTGACGTGGCGCAACATGTTCGATTACACGATCGCCCCGCTCAAGCGCGCCGGCATCGCGGTGCTGTCGACCGACAACATGGGCAAGGACCGCACGAGGGGTAGCCGCGGCTCGTCGGTCAAGACCGACAAGGCCGACGCCGTGTTCGAGCTGGCGCGCATCGATGGAGGGATACGGCTCAAGCGCACGCACACCCGCACGGCATCGATGGTCGCCGAGCTGGACCTGCACATGTTTGGTATCGAGGGCGATGAGCCGATCGGCTACCGGGTGGCCCCGAACTCGTGGCCGCTGGGAACGCTTGATGCCGTCAAGGTTCTCGATGATGTCGGGGTGCCGGCCGACTTTGGCCGCGACAAGGCGCGCCGAGAGCTGAACCTGGTTGGCGTGAAGATGCGCGACACGGTGCTCAGCGCCGCCATCCGCTACCGCAAGGCGCACCCCTCCAGGGCCGCTCAACCACCGGGAACAGGTGCCGGAACAGGTGACCCGGAACAGCTGACGGGAACAGGTCAATGGAAATGACCTCTGACCAGGGTGGGAACAGGTTCGGGAACAGGTCGGAACAGGTGCCAACACCAGATGGGAACAGTTGGGGCTGTATAGGTGGGAACAGCCCCCTGGCCCAGGCCGATGACGACCTGCTCGCCACCTTCGGCTACCACCGCCCGAGCTGGCAGCTCGACGCCCTCTGCCGTCGAGTTCCCCAACCTGCCGTGGCATCCGTAGAGAGGCCAGCCAACCGCGCCGGCGCTGCAGGTCTGCGGACGCTGCGCCATACGCGCCGAGTTGCCTCGCCTGGGCGATGGCCGACCCGACACTGTTCGGCGTGCTCGGTGGCACCAGCTACCAAACCAGACGCAACCGGCGCAAGCTCGACGCCAAGAGGCCGACGTGAACGCCGAGAAATTCGCGTTAGAGATGTCCGGTGGGAGGGTCGGGACTACCGTGCTCGACACCCAGGGGGCCCGCCCTACCGGCGGGGTCGACGCTCCATGACGCCCGTGTCTTTATCCCCCCGGCTCCATCTGGCTTCGGTATTCTCGCCAGGCCTACACGCGCCCCCGGCCCCCACCCTTCAGCCAGGGGGTCGACGCTTCCCGACTCCGTCTCGTCTCGCAGTGTGTACGAGTCTGGGACTTTCAGATCCTCCACCCCTGGGCCTTTTCATAGGCGATCACAAGCCACCCGACTCCGTCTCGTCTCGCAGTGTGTACGAGTCTGGGACTTTCAGACCTTCCACCCCCGGGGGCGTGGGAGTTTTTCCCCTGGGGTCGTGGCGCCAGGACACCGCTATCAGGATTCTCCCCCCGACGCCCCGGGGGGTGCACGAACCGGCGCGAGTCGGGGGGAACCCGATGACCGGGGTCTGTGGCCCTGCCCGCGCCGTAGCGATTCGACCCACCCCCACCCCTGCGGCTTAGCCCCGATGAGCGCATGAAACCGCGCCACCATGCCGGCACGTTTCACACCAGCTCCGCCACCGTCCGCCAGCTTGCATACGCCCACCCCGGCGCTGTCTGCTGGAGATGCGGTCTCACCCTTGCGCAGCACCCGCCACACCACGACGGCCGACGCCCAACATGGACAGGCGGCCACACCATCGACGGATGGATCGACGCACCCCCCTGGTACAACGTCACCCGCCGCCCACCACCCGGCCCGTGGATCGCACCCGAAGCCTCCACATGCAACTACGCAGCCGGCGCAGGCCGAACCAACACGCTCAGGCTCAACCCCACCAGCCGCGACTGGTTCGAATGAACATGCGCCGTCGTGCCGTGGCGGCTCGAGTTTTTCACAGTCCGTGAAGTAGCTCCCTGACCCCGGCCAGCCGTCGTTCTCTCCCTCTGCCGGAGTTGCCAGGCGGGCGCGGCCCACACAAGGCAGCGGACGACCCTTCCACGACCCTGGGTTTCGATGAGTGGGCTCGATCTTGATGATGGCCATTCACGACGCTTGTCAAGGGTTCTTGTTACCGAGAGTGCTTAGAGGTAGCCTTGACTCATGAGGAGCGAATATGGTACTGACGATCGCTCGCCCCTCCAGGCCGGGGGCAAGGTGGCAGCGTCCGCACACGATGTAGAGCGCGAGCTGAGGGCACGCTTGCCTGGGATTGGGGACGTGAGGCTTCACAAGCTTCTGTATTACTGCCAGGGGTTTCATGCGACCTGGGTAGGCCCGCCGTTGTTCCGCGAGGAGATCGAAGCGTGGAAGATGGGACCCGTCGTTGCGGACCTCTGGCGCCACAACAAATACGGTCTGCCCATGCCTAGCCCCGTCGAGTTGGATGAGAACGCTCAAGACGTAATCACCTTTGTGGTTGAGACGTACGGGCGCATGAACGCTCAGCAGTTGATCGCGAAGACTCACGAGGAGGCCCCATGGGAGGACGCTTACTCTGACTGGCCGGAAGAGATCACGGTCGACTCGCTCCGCAGGTTCTTCAGTTCTGCTGGGCCGCGAGGGGCAACGCTGCACTGGCTTGACAGATACCGACAAGACCCCGATAACGAGGGTGAAGTCGTCCCCCCGTCCGTGAATAGCAAACCCGACTCAATGGGCGAGCTGCGGCGGCTTCGCGCCGCGGCTCGGACAGGTTGAGCACTTACGCCCTCTGCGCCTTCACCGACCTTTATCACGAATGGGCCGATCGAGAGCAGCCCTCGGCTGATTGGCGGGAGGTAGTGCTCGACTGGGTGATGGCGCTTGAGGAGTACGTATTCGACGACTCGGTGAAGGACATGTGGCGAGGCATGAACGCGTGGACCGCCCGCATTAGTTTGGCGGGCGACCGGGAGCGAGTGGTCACCTGTGTCTACGACGTTCATAACGCGCCGCGCACCGCGTTGTGCCGGTGGCTTAGGTTCGCGCCGTACTACGACCTTCCCGATCACGTCCCTGACGGCTACAAGGGCTGAGCAAATCCAACAAGGCCAACGAGCTGGTGCACTTGAGCAGGGAACCGAGTAAACCCTTGTACGCAAGTCGCAGGAGTGGGAACCTCAGCCCAAGCCCGGCAGGGTCGGATGGTCCGGCACGAACTTCGCCGCCTGAAGGTACGGCATGAACGCCGTTGGCATCCTCGGACTCCGTCCGGCGATGAGGTCACCCACGGTCACGAGTTGCACCTTCGGATACGAGTTGCCGGTGAGCGGGTGGACGTAGCTGCCGGTCATCTGCGCAGCTTCGGTCATGCCCTTGGTGATCGCCTGGTTAGCGATGAGAATCCCCATCGCCGCCTTCTGCGCGTCCACGGTGCCGGCGAGGTCGCGCACCATTGCGGGATTGAGGTTGCCGCCCTTCACGGACACGATGACCTTGCCCACGTCATTGGCCGACGAGATGGGGAACCGAACGATTCCGTCTATTCCGCGATCGCCTACCTGCTTCTCGTTCGGCGTGCCGTCAACGAGCGACACGGCCCAACGTTCGAAATCGAACGGCGAACGCCGAAACAGCGCTTCCGCTCCCTCCGTGTCACGTGGCACGCCAACCAGCTCGAAGGTGCCGGCGATCATCGCGCCGTAGGCATCGAGCATCCGAGTCTCGATCAGGTCCACCGACAGGTAGGAGATGTCCATGCCAATCCAACGGCGACCCAAACGTTGTGCCGCGTCGACAGCGGTGCCGCATCCGCAGAACGGGTCAAGCATCACGTCGCCCTCGTTGCTGCTAGCCCTGATGATCCGTTCCAGGAGCGCCAGCGGCTTCTGTGTCGGATATCCCAGCCGCTCCTTCGCTGAGGCGGTGATGGGGCCGATGTCCGTGATGATGTCTTGCACCGGCAGCCCGGGAGACAGATGGGCGTACTGCTTGAACCTGGGCGTTCCGTTCGCCTTTTTCGGCCAGAAGATCAGGCCGGCCTCGTCGGCCTTGTCCAGCCGCTCCAGCAGTGGGTACTTCCCAAGATCGTCCCCGGTGAGTTGGGTATAGAGCGAGTAAAGCATTGAGGGCGGCTGCCAGTGCCTGCCAACGAAGTTGGGGTCCACGCCCTTCCATGGCTTCCCGGAGTCACCCTCCCGCGTTCCAGGGCCGGTCAGGCTCACATCCTGGAACACGCCACGCTCGTCGGTCGTCGTGAAGTTGCTTGCGAGGTATGCCGGGTCGTATGGCTGATGCTCGACGTTCCACGTGAACGTATTTGAGAGCGAATAGAAGAGCAGTGTGTCGTGGACTGGCCCCCACCGCTTGGCGCTGTTGTGTGTCCGTGGCCATGTCAAAGT
>DMNR01000347.1 GCA_003452655.1 Actinomycetota bacterium
GGGCAGTACCTGTTCGTGAAAATAGGCCTCGGTTGCCGCGTCGGCAAGCAATTGTGGCAGACCACGCGTGACATGAAGACGCCGTCTCAGGTTCTCTGCAGTGGGGGATTGCTGCTGTTGCAGATGGAGCGTGGTCTCAAAATCGCTGAGTGCGATTCTTAGTTGGGCTTGGAAGAGAATAACTGCCTGCGCAAGTGGAAGATCAGCCAAGGCTTTTTCAAACTCGGCGCGAATCTTGTCGTACTTGGGTCCTTGAAGCGGTTCGGCTTCCAGAATGAGTTCAACCACCCGCCGCAAACTGGCACTCTTCGGTATGCGAATGACGAGATAGCGCGAGGCGTCGGGTAAACGGCGTAAGCGCGCATCGAGTATTCGGATCATGTGTGACTTGCCGACGCCTGAGGCCCCGGTGATTGGGACGACGAGACTACCTTCCGGGGCGCTATCTAACAAATGGCGAAGAAGATCGTCTTCGCTGGCGACTTTCCGACTCTCGGAAACAACTTTGCCGTCGGGTCCGACTGTCAAATAGGCCAACGGGAATTGCTGGTGGACTGCCAGGAGGACTTCATCGGAAACCGCTTCCGCTTCCGACTTGATGCAGCGATCGACTTCCTCTTTCGCCGGCCAGTAACTGAGTAAGCTCATGATAGGCCTCCCATCCAGCGCACCGATTCAAAACCAAGCCAAGTGCGGTAACCTCTGCCTGTAAGGCGGTAACTCGTCCCGGCGTCGGCTTTGCCTTCGAGACGAATGACGTTGTCGAGAGCGAGGCGGCGCAGGGCCAACGAAAGCGACATCGAGAGGTGCTCATTCGCTGGTGGCCGCCAAGTGGTCGGGTTGAGGACTTCCTCTACCGCTTGGCGATACTGCCCATAATCAAGAACTGGCAAGCGGGACGCGAGGGCTGTGATGAATTCTTGGGCGGGAAGGTCGGACGGGGTGCTAAAGATCGACGGCAATTCCGCCTTGACGGCGATCGTCGGGTCGACTTGAAATGAGCTGCTATCGCCAGTGGCAAAGCCGAGATAGCGCATCCAAAACCGCAAACCATTCCATCGGACGTCGTTCTCCGTAATCTTCGTGTCGGCCGTTATCTGTGCGCTTTGCAGCGGTTCGACGTCCGACCATGACGTCGGCAAACCGTATATATCCTGGGCGAGAAGCCAAGCCGAACCGCGCACAAAATCTGCCGCAGTGCCGGGGGGCTCTCCCCACAAAGGGAGGCAATTAGGCTCTTCGAGCATGAGGGTTCGACAAGCAGTGGGAAGGCGAGTGGTGAGTTCTTCAAGACTTTCCCCCCGCTTTCGTTTGCCGAAGCGTTCATCGATTCGGAGGTTCTCCGCCTCGGTCAGAAACAGTCCGAGGTCCGTCCACCGCGCCAAGGCGCCGCGCAGACGGGTCTGACTAGTCGAATCGACAGGGGTCCCAGGGTAGCAGAGGTCGATGATCGCTTTCCTGTCCACCGTCCCTTGGTGTGCTACCACACGAAAGAGTGCGATGAGTTCAGGATAAAGTCCGTCACTGGCGTAATTAATGATCGTCATTGATGAATCACTGCGTCAAGTTGTTCAAGGCGGGCGCTGTTGGTGGCCGTGTCCGTCAAACGGCGGGACGGGTGGTCAGGATCAGGCGTCTGGAGCGGGTACATCACGATATGTAGCGGTCGCCGTATGAGTCGCGCCAATTGGATTTGTGAGGCGGTGACCCGTAGATCAAAGATCGTCACTCTGGCGAGCGGTGTGTATGGCTCTTCTTCGAGTTCTTCGTGATTGCGATGAATGACGACGCCAGTGGCGGCTAGCTTGTAGAGAAGGCGTCCCTCGGACGACGTGGCGATCCACGAATCCTTCGCCGAACTCACTTCTTGAACGCCGCATTCACGGGTCAGCCAGCGGAGCAAGCGCAATAGCTCAGCTCTTTGCCCTTGGGGATCGTAGAACACAGGGACGTAGCGGGGGGCTAGGTGGGGAAACGTTGCCTCCCAGCGGTCCAGATTAGCTGCTGCGACTCGATGGACTGGGGAGGCCGTCGGCACGTGGTAGTAGCTTTCAAGGAACTCGGTGTGACGATCGGACGGACAACCGCCGCAGACGCGCGTGACGACGATCGGCCATTGCGGCGAACGGTTGCGGTAGAGATCAGCCAACGTCTCCGAGACTTCACGGCGACCAACGAGCATTTGTTTTATCAACTGCAGGTTCCGTCGGCCGGCTTCGAGGGTCCTCTTGCGCGAGTCCGAGACGGCATCTTCCCAGGCATCTGACAACATGTGATCTTCCCGAAGAAGGCGGACCCTGAGAGTTGCAAGTGTGGCAAGCATCGACGCTGGAGTGTTGTCGTCAGCCAAATCTCCTTGGCTACTTGGTTCAAGTTCGAGATTCAGAAGACCGGCACGTGACATGAGGAGTAAGGCCCGCATGTTCCAGCGGACGTTCTCGTCGTTGCTACCTCTTAGGCCCGTCCGGACCGCGTCAAGGTTGACGGAAAAAAAGCCGTCGCCATGGTCGTCCTGTCGACTGTCGTAAAGTGCTTGCCAACGCGCAAAACCGAGTTCGTTCGAAATGAGTCTCGGGGTGGCCATGCTCTTAGGGATCGACCAGTCGGAATCCTCGTACACCAGAAGACTGACCGAAGGTTTGCCGTCGCGTCCACCGCGTCCGACTTCCTGGTAGAAACGATCCAAGGTCTCGGGGATAGTCGCGTGAATGATCGTGCGAATGTCCTGTTTGTCGATTCCGACTCCAAACGCCGAGGTCGCGACGACGCCATCGAGTTGGTTAGCGACCAAAGCGTCGATGATGGCTTTGCGTTCTTCATCGGGCGTCGTTCCGTCAAAGCGTCGGATGCGCTGGTATCCAGATGAAAACTTGAGGGTTTTATACCAGGCGAGCGCATCGTGACGCGTCGTCACGTAAAGGATGAACGGTCGGGGCGCATAACGTAACGCTTCAAGAACCCGATCCTTTTTCTCGTCGGCGCTCGTGGTGTGTGTCCACCAATACTGAGGTTCGGGTCGCAGATGGACTGCGGCGACCATTTGCACTCGTTCCGGCGGACCAAACAAGTTGGCCAGGGTCTCGATCGTTTCGGGGGTGAACGTGGCGCTTAATAGCAGCGTGCGAAACGGAACATTTCCTGATTGCCGCAGGAGACTGTTGCGCAGGCCCGCTAGGACCTGAAAAGCCGGGCGGAATTCGTCGCCCCATTGGGTCACCAAATGCGCTTCATCGATGACCAAGTAATGCAGCATCCCATTGCGAGCAACCTCAAAAACCGTTCTCAAAAGTGAGGTGGTCAACGCTTCGGGCGACGTAAAGAGGATTCTTTGCGTGCCATTCAACATCCGCCGCCGTATCTCGGATCGCTCGGAAGCGGAAAGGCCGCCATACATGGCCAAGGGCCAGCGCTGGTGGCTCGCGCCGTTCCGCAGGAGAAGCGGTTCAATCTGCCGGGCTTGGTCGATGGCAAGCGCGACCGTCGGGACCACGAAGATCGTGAGATGTCCTTCCTGGCGATGGATCAAGGCTGGAGCGTGGCCGACGAGGCTTTTGCCGGAACCGGTCGGTAGGTTGACGATCAGTGTGTCGCCAGGAGGGATCAAGAACGTTGCACGAATCGACTCGCGCTGACCAGGGCTTGAATAGTCAGTAAAGCC
>DMNR01000167.1 GCA_003452655.1 Actinomycetota bacterium
CAAGGCAACTGCGGCGAGGTCAGGTGTCAGCGGAGCCTGACTTTGAGACAGGTGCCTGCATGGGCGGTCGATTGTGAGACGCCTTCAGCGCGGGATTCTGCGACGAGCATCAGAAGGTGAGCCTGTCAAGCTGGACGACGCCGTCATTGCCGCTGCGAAGGGGCGCCGTTCTTACGTGACTAGCCGGGTCAGGACGTCCTGGCCGGCAAAGGGCGACGTTGCAGCCGAGGTCGAGACCCCCCGCACCCGGCTTTCTGCAGGGCGATACGTGTTCCGCTGGGGAGGTCGTCGCGACGGGTGCGTGTGGGGCGGAAACTTCCGACCCGCAGGACACACGCGGACCATTGCGTGGTTTCACACCGCAATCGTGGTAGCGTTCCGCGCAACACCATGGAGAGAGGTAGCCCCATGACAGGGTTCAGTGCGTCACCGTTTGAGTACAACGACGAGGATCGGCTCGGCGCGTTCGCTCTCTCGAGCGAGATTCTGCACAACGGTCTTCGTCCCGGCGCATCCCGCGCCGCCAACCGCAGCTCGCTTGCTCTGGATTCGACGCCGGGGACGGACGTCTACCACGACGGCATGGAGAACCTTCACCGGATTCTCAAGCCTTCGGGCTGGAGGTTGGTGCGCGTTGATGCGCAGCCGCGCCTCGTTCACCCAGATGGCATCGTGTCGTTCACCATTTCTTCGGGCATCAACGTGGGTAAGGCGAACATGCGGACGCCGCGGACAAGGAAGAAGGGTCCGGCCACACGCAACAGCTTGGCTGCCTCCAACTTCCCTCTAACGCTATTCGACGATGTCAACGAAGCGGCTCGTCTTGTCGAGGCCGCCAAGGGGGCGCCCTTCTACTTCCTTCTCTGCGAGCGGGCAACCCAGCACGGCAACGGACTCATCCTCGAGTTCTCCGAGCCGAAGGGCATGACCAAGGGTGGCAGTGTCAACCAGTGGGGCAACCGTATTGGCGTTCCGTTCCTGGAGCTCGAAGGCGACCTGTCGGCTTTTGATAGGCCAGACGACGACGACGCCATCGATGTACCCATCGTGCCCCGCTAGCGCCTGAAGGTGGCTTCTCACGATGTTTAACCCCTCCCGGCTCACCCTGGCCCGACTCCGGCTTGGGCTCACCCGACCTAAGCTCGCCAACGCGAGTGGTGTCTCTCTGCGCTCCATCACGGACTACGAGAACGCCGTGCGTGAGCCGAGTGATGAGAGCCTGGCCAAACTGGCGGCTGCGCTGCGGGTGCCACTCGCTTTCTTGGATCGCGACGACATCGATCCAGTGCCAGTGAGAGCAGCGAGCTTTCGTAAGCTCAGTAAGGCCACTGTCGCTCGGCGCAATGCCGTGCTCGCGTCGGCCGCTCTCACCATGGAGTTCTTCGCGGAGGTCGAGGAGCACTTCCAGCTGCCCCAACCCAGCATCCCTACCTTCGACAAGTGCTCTCCCGAACAAGCGGCTGATCTTGTGCGCCATCAGTGGAACCTTGGGGAGCGGCCAGTCTCGAACATGTTGCATCTGTTGGAGTCCAAGGGGGTTCGTATCGCATCGCTGAACCATGACTACAGCGACATCGATGCCTTCTGCTTCTATCGAGATTCCATCCCGTACGTCTTCTTGAATACTGGCAAGTCGGCAGAGCGGCAGCGCTTCGACGCGGCTCACGAGTTGGGGCACTTGGTCCTGCACAGCGATGTTGACATGGAAATCAACACATCGAAGGATCGAGAGGCGCAGGCCAATGCCTTTGCTTCCAGTTTCTTGATGCCCTCCAGCGCGGTGCTCAACCAGTCGATGGCGGGGGCCGGTGTCGAGCGAATCTTGGCCGCTCGGTCGTTCTGGAAGGTTTCGGCCATGGCGATGACGCACCGGCTAAACGAACTGCACCTACTCAGCGACTGGCAGTACCGGTCGACGTGCATCACCCTTTCGGAACGCGGCTACCGACGCTCCGAGCCCGGTGGCATCGTGCCAGAGACTTCCCAGTTGCTTCGCAAGGTGCTGTATGGGGCGGGCGCGCGCCTTCGGGTGCGCGACCTGGCTGCGGAGTTGGACGTCGAGCCAGCCGAGGTGCGTGAATACGTACGCCATCTGGTGCCACTGAGCGCCTAAGCGTGCCCGCTCGCCCGGCGACAGCTTCGGGCAGACATCGTCCAGTCGCCCGCGTGTCAGCCCTGCTTGACCCGCAGGACAAGTGACCGTTTGGCGCCCGGTACGGAGGAGCGTCGGATCGACATGCAGAGTCGCTGCTGCATTGGCATGGGTACTCGACTCACCGGTGTCTCCGGTCCGAAGGTGACGCGCCCAACAACGAACGACGCGACAGAAGCCACCGTGTCGGTAAGGGTTTGGGTCATGAGCACTTCACGACAAGACCCCGGTTACCCAGTCGACGAGTCGATCAAGGATGCAGTAGGCGTCCTGACAGCTTTCTGCGTCCCTGATGGAGTGGATGATGCCCTTATCGATCGAGCGCTCGAAAACGCGTTGCAGAACACCGACCACACCGCACTCGTCTACAA
>DMNR01000044.1 GCA_003452655.1 Actinomycetota bacterium
AGATGTGTATAAGAGACAGCTCATGAGGAGGCTCCAAACAGGGTCTGGAAGGTGCGCAACAGCATGAAGTAAGCGCCCGGAATCATGACGATCAGCCAGACGACGATGATGCTGCGAAGCATCGACTTCTGGTACTTCGGACCCTTCGCCCAAAAGTCGATGAGGATGATTCGCACACCGTTGAGAGCGTGATAGAGCACCGCGCCGACCAGCCCGACCTCCATCAAGTTGACTAGCGGCGTCTTGTAGAGCTCAAGGGCGTCGTTGTAGGCCTCTGGAGAAATCCGAACGAGCGCGGTGTCAGCGACGTGCACCAACAGGAAGAAGAAGACCAAGACACCGGTGATCCGGTGAGCGACCCACGACCACATACCGTCGTGTCCGCGGTACAGAGTCCCGGTAGCGGACTTTGCCACCTACGCCTCCGAGCAACAACTCGAGTCGGCGGGAGCGCCGATGGAGATTGCGCACCCGGGCCAGCAACCTGACGTGGTGCTGCCTAGATACATGCTAACGCTCCGTGGGCAAGAAGCCGCCGCCACCACCCGTTGTCCTGCCGCCTCAACGGTCCTCGGGACTCCTCGGTGATGGCCTGGGATAACCTCAAGTCATGTCTTCCTCGACCGAATCAGGCCTGCCATTCAAGCCGGTGTACGACGCAGCTGATCTTGCGGACTTCGATCCGTCCGTTGAACTAGGGGAACCAGGGCAGTTCCCTTTCACCCGTGGCGTGTACCCGACGATGTACACCGGACGCCCCTGGACCATGCGTCAATACGCAGGATTTGGCAATGCCGCTGAATCGAACGAGCGCTATAAGCAACTGATTGCGGCCGGCACGACGGGCCTGAGCGTCGCGTTCGACCTACCCACACAGATGGGTTACGACTCCGACCACAAGCTCGCGCACGGTGAGGTTGGCAAGGTTGGTGTCGCGATTGACTCCGTCGACGACATGCAGGTCCTCTTCGATGGCATTCCGCTGGACAAAGTGTCGACCTCGATGACGATTAACGCGCCGGCAGCCACTCTGCTGTTGATGTACCAGTTGGTCGGCGAGAAGAACGGAATTCCTGGATCTGCCCTGACCGGAACGATCCAGAACGATGTGCTCAAGGAGTACATCGCTCGTGGCACCTATATCTACCCGCCCGCGCAATCACTGCGGTTGATCACTGACATCTTCAAGTACTGCAAGGCCGAAGTTCCTCGCTGGAACACCATCTCGATCTCCGGGTACCACATGGCAGAAGCGGGAGCCACGCCCGCACAAGAGATCGCCTTCACGCTGGCCGATGGCATCGAATACGTGCAGGCGGCGATCGATTCTGGTCAGGATGTCGATGAGTTCGCACCACGATTGGCGTTCTTCTTCGTGTCCCGCACGAGCTTCCTTGAGGAGGTCGCCAAGTTCCGTGCCGCGCGACGAATCTGGGCACGCGTCATGAAGGAACGCTTTGGTGCCAAGAACCCGAAGTCGATGATGCTGCGATTCCATACCCAGACCGCTGGAGTGCAGCTTGCGGCTCAGCAGCCAGAGGTCAACTTGGTTCGCGTTGCGGTCCAGGGGTTGGCCGCAGTGATGGGCGGCACGCAGTCGCTGCACACCAACAGTTTTGATGAGGCGATCGCACTGCCGACAGAGAAGGCGGCCCGGTTGGCACTACGGACCCAGCAAGTCTTGGCGTACGAAACAGACGTAACGAAGACGGTCGACCCGTTCGCTGGTTCCTACGTCGTTGAGTCACTGACCGACGAACTTGAGGTCGCGGCCCTTGATCTGATGACGCGGGTCGAGGATCTCGGTGGTTCCGTCGCGGCAATCGAGCAGGGCTTCCAGAAGGGCGAGATCGAGCGTTCGGCATACGCGATCGCGAATGAGATCGACAGCGGTGAGCGGATCTTCGTCGGCGTCAACAAGTTCACCATCGAAGACGAAGAGAAGTACGAGCCCCTGCGCGTTGATCCCACCATCGAGGAGCAACAGGTGGAGCGACTCGCTGTCTTACGCGCCGACCGCGACAACGGCGAGGTCAGCCGAGCGCTCGGTGAGCTGCGAAAGGCAGCAGAGGGCTCAGAAAACTGCCTGTACCCGATGAAGGCGGCGCTTGCTGCTCGGGCGACAGGTGGGGAAGTAGCCGACGCGTTGCGCGAGGTATGGGGACAATACGACCCGCCGGATGCGTTCTAACTGATTCGTAAGGCGATTAGGCGACGGGTACGTGTCGCTTAAGGGTTCACGTTGCGGCATGGGCGAGTCCGCAGGTCGGCTACGTAGTCGTCAGGGGCGCCGGCCTCCTCGGCGGCATCAGCGATGATTCCCAGGTAGTGCGCCGACGGCAGGCCACCCTCATAGCCATCCACGACGTAGAGCCAGGCGGTGACTTCACCCTCAAGGGTCTGCACCCGAACCCGGATCTTGACGAATACCCCGAGAGCTGTGCCTTCCCACTCGTCGAGGACCTTCTCGTCCCACTCTGGAACGTCGTAGAGCATCACGAAAACTTGTGAACCAGGCTCTTCAACAACCGTCGCCAGAGCGCCGACCCAACCCAGACCCTCGCCACCGAACGTCAGACGCCAGTCGACGAGCCAGCCGACGCCACGGGCAGGCGACGTGGGAGCGCGCGATGCCATCCGCTGCGGATCCAAATTGGGCCCGTACGCCGCATATAACGCCATAGCAAGTAAGCGTAGCCACCTGCTGCTGCCAAATGTGCCTCGCACCGGCAACAATGGCTGCGTGGCGACAGTGGTGGTAATCGGTGGTGGTCCCGGTGGGTATGAGGCAGCACTGGTCGCGGCCCAGGAAGGTGCCGATGTCGTGCTCATCGAACGTGATGGCGTCGGCGGAGCCGCGGTCCTGACCGATTGCGTACCGAGTAAGACCTTGGTGGCAACTGCTCGATCAGCAAGTCTGGCCGCTGAGAGCGCACATCTTGGTGTTCGAATTCACGGCCAAGCGATCGATCCCGCCGCTGCTGGCCTCGACCTCCAATTCGGATTCGATCGGATCAAGCGACTGGCAGCGGCACAATCGCGTGACATCTCCGAGCGCCTGCTGGCCGATGGGGTAGAGGTCCGGCATGGGAAAGCTCGCATCATCCAACCTGGCGCTGTGGAGATCATTGGCGAGGCGGACGTCGAGTCATCAACCGTCCGCTACGACATCCTGCTCATCGCGACCGGGGCTCGACCGCGCGAACTCGCCGACGCAATGCCGGACGGTGAGCGCATCCTCAACTGGAAACAGATCTGGAACCTGACGGAGCTACCTGAGCACTTGGTCGTGATCGGTTCGGGTGTGACGGGCGCGGAGTTCGCTGGTGCGTTCACTGCCCTCGGAGTTGAGGTCACGTTGGTGTCGAGCCGTGACCGGGTGCTGCCGACTCAGGACCCAGACGCTGCCGACGTCGTGGAG
>DMNR01000024.1 GCA_003452655.1 Actinomycetota bacterium
CTCAAGGAATTCATCGTCGACCGTGAAGTGCCGCGGTTTCAGAAGTATCTCAAGACGTTCACTGACATGCCCTACCTCGTGAGCCTGCGGGAACGTGAACCAGGCGTCTTCGTGCCGAATCGGTTCGTGACCTCCGCCGACCTGGGTGACGAAAGTGAGGGCGCCAATCTCAAGACAGTCCTCATTGATGCAACATCAGGTGCCGTCACGGTTCCCAATGGAGCACTTGGCTTCCGCTACACCGAATCGGGTAAGGGTAAGTGGAATCTCGACTTGGGCGAAGTCGATCCGCTCCTCAGCCTGCACCGCAGCGATTCGACCAACGTCGAGATCGACCTGCCGCGGTTTGACATCGATCAAGACAAGCATTCCGGCGGCGGCACCATGCGCCGCGGAGTTCCGATCCGCATGATCAACGGCGAACCGGTCACAACCGTGTTCGACCTGCTGCTCGCCTCCTACGGCGTCTCTCGCGACGGCTTGCCCGGTCAATGGCCAACCGGGTTCGATGACGCCAGCCTGCCGTACACGCCAGCTTGGCAAGAGGGGATCACGTCAGTACCAGCAGCAACCGTGACTCGGGTCGCGCGCGAATTCGCGCATAACGCCGAACAGTCAGGCGGACGGTCGATGATCACGCTCGGCGCGGGCACAAACCACTGGTTCCACTCCGACGAGATTTACCGCGCGATCATCGCGCTGGTGATGATGACCGGTTGCCAAGGTGTCAATGGTGGCGGGTGGGCACACTACGTCGGCCAAGAGAAATGCCGACCGTTCACGGGCTGGGCCCAACTCGCCTTCGGACTCGATTGGCATCGACCGCCACGACAGATGGCAGGTACCTCGTTCTGGTACCTGGCCAGTGACCAATTCCGCTACGACGGCTTCGGTGCGGATGAACTGGCCAGTCCATTGGGCAAGGGTCTATTCAAGGGCAAAGCATTAGCTGACTGCCTCGTCAAGAGTGCACGAATGGGTTGGGCTCCGTCTTACCCGACGTTCAACCGCAACCCACTCGATCTAGCAAAGGAAGCTGCCGACCGAGGGCTCGAGCCCGCCGCACACGTCGTTGATCAACTGAAGTCTGGTGACCTTGAGTTCGCGTCGGAAGATCCTGATGCGCCGGAGAACTGGCCTCGCGTACTGACCGTTTGGCGCGCCAATTTGCTCGGATCCTCGAGCAAGGGCAACGAGTACTTCCTGCGCCACCTACTCGGAACCTCCAATGCGGTGCGGGCAGACGAAACTGCACCGGAGGGTCGCCCGGCTGAGGTCAAGTGGCACGACGAGGCTCCTACCGGAAAGCTCGACCTTCTCGTTTCGCTTGACTTTCGAATGACGTCAACAGGTCTCTTTTCGGACGTGCTGCTGCCTGCCGCAACGTGGTACGAGAAAGAGGACCTGTCGTCCACCGACATGCATCCGTTCGTGCATGCCTTCAATGCCGCCATTCGCCCACCGTGGGAAACACGCTCGGACTACGACACCTTCGTCGCCCTTTCGCGGACCTTCTCTCCGATGGGTGCCAAACACCTGGGAACTCGCAGCGACGTCGTTGCGGTTCCGCTCCTGCACGACACCCCGGGAGAAACCATGCAGCCCGGTGGCGTGGTGCTCGACTGGAAGCTCGGCGAATGTGAACCGATCCCGGGACAGACGATGCCCGGGCTCGCTGTGGTCGAACGCGATTACGGCGCGATCGCCGACAAGATGACGGCGCTCGGCCCGAACGTCGAGAAGCTGGGAACCACGGTCAAGGGAATCACGCTCAAGCCAGACCAAGAAGTGGAACAACTCGGTCGCGTCAATGGAGTGGTTGAGTCTGGGATTGCAGCTGGTCGACCACGCTTGGATCAGGCGAAGCATGCCTGCGAAACCATCCTCGCGTTGTCCGGCACAACCAACGGGCGCTTAGCGGTCGCCGGATGGACCCAACTCGGGGAACGAACAGGCAAGCCGATGGCCCAACTTGCCCTAGACAGCGAGGGCAAACACATCACGTTTGCCGATACGCAATCGCGACCGCAGCCAGTCATCACCTCACCGGAATGGTCCGGCAGTGAACACGGTGGCCGCAGATACTCCCCTTTCACCGTCAATGTCGAAGAGCTCAAGCCATGGCACACCCTTACCGGTCGGCAGCACTTCTTTCTTGATCACGACTGGATGGCCGAACTCGGTGAATGGCTTCCGGCTTACCGGCCGCCACTGGGAATGAACCGCTTATTCGGTCCACCCACCACTGATCACGAGGGTGACGTTGAAGTCACGGTTCGCTACCTGACGCCCCACTCCAAATGGTCGATCCACTCCGAATACCAGGACAACCTCTTCATGCTGTCGCTAAGTCGTGGCGGACCGGAGATCTGGATCTCAAAAGAAGACGCTGCCACGGCAGGTATCAGCGACAACGACTGGATCGAGTCATATAACCGCAACGGGGTCGTCGTGGCGCGGGCGATCGTGTCGCATCGAATGCCGAAAGGAACGGTCTACATGTACCACGCGAAAGACCGCACGATCGATGTTCCAAAGTCCGAGACATCGGGTCGACGCGGGGGCATTCACAACTCGCTGACCCGCCTGCTCGTCAAGCCGTCCCATCTCATTGGCGGATACGCCCAACTTTCATACGGCTTCAACTACTACGGGCCGACCGGGAATCAGCGCGACGAGGTAACCGTCATTCGTCGCCGCAAGCAGGAGGTTGAGTACTGATGCGAGTCATGGCCCAAATGGGCATGGTGATGAACCTGGACAAGTGCATCGGGTGTCACACCTGCTCAGTCACCTGCAAGCAAGCGTGGACGAACCGCACAGGCGTTGAGTACGTCTGGTTCAACAATGTCGAAACGCGTCCTGGGCAGGGCTATCCCCGTCGCTACGAGGATCAAGAGAAGTGGAAGGGCGGCTGGAAGCTCGACCGGAAGGGGCGGCTGCGCCTACGAGCCGGTGGTCGCCTGCACAAACTATCGACGATCTTCAGTAATCCGAATCTTCCCGACATCGAGGATTACTACGAGCCGTGGACGTATGACTACGACAATCTCATCAGTGCCCCGGCCGGCGACGACTTTCCGGTGGCCCGGCCCAAATCTCTGATCACGGGCAAGAACATGAAGATCGAATGGTCCGCAAACTGGGATGATGATCTCGGCGGCGCGCCGGATCACGGCCCAAAGGACCCTTTACTGAAGAACCTCACGGACAAGGTGAAGTTCGAGTTCGAACAAGCCTTCATGTTCTACCTACCTCGAATCTGTGAACACTGTCTCAACCCATCGTGTGTCGCCTCGTGCCCATCGGGCGCCATGTACAAGCGTGAAGAAGACGGCATCGTGCTGGTCGACCAAGACCAGTGCCGCGGTTGGCGGATGTGCGTGACAGGTTGCCCCTACAAGAAGGTGTACTTCAACCACAAGACAGGAAAAGCCGAGAAGTGCACGATGTGCTACCCACGGCTTGAGGCGGGCCAGCCAACAGTGTGCTCGGAAACGTGTGTCGGGCGACTCCGCTATCTGGGACTCTTCCTCTACGACGCTGACAAAGTCGCAGATGCAGCCACCGTCGAGAATGAGCACGACCTCATGGCCGCCCAGAAGGACCTACTGCTTGACCCGAACGATCCTGATGTCATCGCCGCCGCCCAACGAGATGGGATTCCCCGCGACTGGATCGAAGCCGCCCAACGTTCACCGGTCTACCAATTGGCCTGCGTCTACAACATTGCCCTACCACTGCATCCGGAATATCGAACGATGCCGATGGTCTGGTACATCCCCCCGCTATCGCCCGTGGTGGACGCACTTGTCGAAACAGGTCATGACGGCGAGGACATTGGAAACCTCTTCGGCGCGATCGAAGCGATGCGAATCCCGGTTGAATACCTCGCGGAACTATTTACCGCTGGCGATGTTGAACCCGTCAACCAGGTGTTGCGCAAGCTGGCCGCCATGCGCTCGTTCATGCGCAACATCAACCTTGGGCAAGAACCTGACCCGAGCATTGCTCACGCAGTTGGGATGGAACCTGAACAGATCGAATCCATGTTCCGGTTGCTTTCGATAGCCAAGTACGAAGACCGTTACGTGATTCCAACCGCGCATCATGAAACAGTCGCGGCATTCGAAGACGAACTTCCCGGCTGCTCTGTCGATTGGTCTGCCCAACCCGGCGAGTCCGCAGTTGGCGAATCCGCGCCAATTCCCGTGACAATCGAAAGTTTCCAGCTCACGAAGAAGCGAATGGAAGCGGACAAGTATTCAGAGATCGAGGGTCCGAAATGAGTACCGTCTTGGACCCCATCGAACGCCAGGCTGCCTACCTGGCGATCTCCCGGATGCTGACCTACCCCGACCAAAGGCTGTTCGATGAGCTACCGCTCTTGGAGGTCATCGCAGATGGACTGCCCGCTCCAGTGGGCACTGGCCTCCGCGAATACCTGCGGCTGATTCACGCCAGAACCTTGCTCGACTTACAGGAAGAGTATGTCTCCACCTTCGACCTGAAACGCCGCTGTTGCCTCTATCTGAGCTACTACCTCAACGGCGACACACGGCGGCGAGGTATGGCTCTATGGCGATTCCAAGAGACCTATCAACGGGCAGGTTGGGTGATCACGAATGGAGAACTCGCTGACTACTTGCCGATGCTGTTGGAGTTTGCCGCATCCGGCCCTGATGAGGAGTCAATCGCGGTGACGCTGATGCACGAGCACCATGAGGGGCTTGAGGTGTTGCGCGCCGCACTAAAACGCTTCAACTCTGACAGCTTCCTTTTGATCAACGCCCTCTTGCAAATGTTGCCCGAACTGACCGCCGACCAGCGGGCAGCGGCCGACGCG
>DMNR01000310.1:0-398 GCA_003452655.1 Actinomycetota bacterium
GCTGCGCGGCGGCGGCGGCGCGCACGCATACGTCGTCCCGTGGGAGACGCCCCTCGACGTGTCGTGCTACTTCCACGCCAACTGCACGCACTGCCACCGCCCCGACGGCCCAACGGGGCTTGCGCGGGGGATTGAGTGGCGAACCAACGCGGGTTGGGTGGAGGCCTCTCGCGGCGATTCGAGCGGCAGCATCGACGCTGCGTCAACGCCGAAGGCTCCCAGGCACCCAATCGCTATTGCAGCGACGTGCGCGGGGACTCGGATCGAATGCAACTGCGCTTGGTCTTGTGGACCTGCACCGGCTCACTTATAGTTCGGTCAGCGGGATCTCCCGTTATGAGCATATTGTCGCTGCTCCGCGCCACGCTGGGGAACCAGCCCCTGTTCACCCTCGAGGT
>DMNR01000310.1:548-3775 GCA_003452655.1 Actinomycetota bacterium
ACGGAGCCGACCTGCGCGTCGAGCGGTTCTTCGGCGAGGAGGGCATCTCGGGTTCCGCGTCGAGCTGGCCGGTCCGGAGGTCGACATCGCCTCGCTGGTCGACAAGCCGTCGCTCCTGCGCGTCGAGGGCATCGACACGCCACGGCTCGTTCATGGCATCCTGTCGGAGTTCGAATACGTCGGGCACACGCGCAGCCTGGAGCTGTATGAGGTAAAGACTAAGGGTGGACCCATGGTCAAGATTGTCTGCTAGGCGCAGACAAATCGACGGAGACCTCAACTAAAGCCGCGACCGTCAGGGTGTGATGCGCAGCCCGACGCCCCAACTGCGGCCCGTCAACCGGAGCGACGGCCGGATCTTCACGTGGCGCCCTTGCCACGCGTTCCACCGCTTCTTCCGAGCGCTGTTCACCACGATCGTCGGGGGGTGCCAGCCAAGCCATTCGGGACCCCAGAGGACCTACACACGAGGCCACAACATGACAGCCGAGAGCACTCAAAGCCGCAAAGGGGATGGAGAGACGACAGCCTTGATCGACGCGGCGCTATTACCGTGTCAAGTCGGAGGAATTATCGGAGTCATCAACGCTGGCGAAGCAAGCGTCTGCCTACTCGCTACGGCCACTCCCGAGGAGATACTCCTGCAAGCGCTGTTAGCGTACCCCAAGGAATTCGCAGCGCAGGGAAGGTTTCCAAGCAGCCTTGAGGGCCTAGACGCTTTCATCGCTGCGACCAAAGTTGGTCAAGATAGCGATACCACCTATAACACCTCGAACTACAACTGCCAAGGGTTTGCCGATGCGCTTGCCCGCTCGCTACTGGAGTCAGGTGTTGCGAAAGACTCGCGATTAATTCATTACATGGCGAACGAGGATGTGTCTGACGACACCAAAGTCAATCATGCGGTGACTGAAATCGAAACAGTGGATGGAAAGCGATACCTTGTCGATGCGCAGACTCACAAAGTGTCGCCGAGCTACGAGCTTGATGAGGATGGCGAAATACCGTCTGACACCAAAGAGTGGCTCCTTGATCTATCAAAAAGCAGCTATGACGGCAAAGACGCAGACTACATCGAGATGGGCAGCCCACGTGACTTCGGGGACACCTGGGACTCTGAAATGACCGTAAAAGATCAGTCAATCGGGCTGAACAGTGATAGAAAACAACGACACAACAAGGACTGGGGTACGGTTTGGGGCGCCAACTCTGGTCTGCAGGTCGTTAACGGCGCAATCATCAAATGCGATATGGGTAGCACTCCGTCGGTGCTAGTTTCTCGCGTAGTAAAAAAAGGATCCATCGAGAATCAGTCGGCCTGCGACATCATGGATCACGAACCCGGGGTCTCCATTCGTCCGTTTGGGATATGTACCGTATTGGGCAGTCCTTGCGTGCCTAAAACTCCAACACCCTGGATTTCACCAACTAATGCAATGGTTCGCTAGCGGACCCGAGGTGAGGCCATGAATAGTCAGAACGTTGCACAGGACGAGAGCAGGCAGGTTCTGGTGAATGCGGTCCGCAACGTCGTTCGCTACGCCATGCGAAAGATGAAGCGCGATATCGAACAGAACGGGGTCACCCCAGAGCTCTTCACCCCGAAAGCATTCGGCGAGAACCTGGCCTCGCCGATGAATGATGGGATCTTCCCAGAGCAAGAGCGGCAACGGTCGTTAGGCGCGCTTCTCGACGTTGTCCGTCGAGGCCCCGTGACCTTTCACTTTGCATGGACCGCGCCAGGTGCTTCGACGCCGCATATAGCCGTCGTCGAACTGTTATTCGCAGGGCGCGCGACGTTGAAGATTCGCTTGCTTTGGCTGGCGTTGCCAGAGAAAATCCCCGTTTCCCCGCGCATCGGCGTCATCGAAGGTCGGACACCGCTCAAAGAGGCTGTCTTTGACGTGGTTCGTGTTTACGAGGATGGGCGATTAGAAGCCTTTCCACACCCCGCAGGCCCCGACGCGCGGGGTCATGGACCAGGCAGCGCCGACCCGCCGCTCACTTGAACCACAGTCTTGTCTTCACAACACCGGTGCCGCTGGCGCCGCGACGATCAGCGCAAGGACCCCGCGCGTTCGTCACACTCCGGGGGCCTGCCTCTGGTGTTCAAAAAGTCCTCGGCGCGACGAACGCGCGTACGCTCGGCGCATGGCCCCGAAACCAGCGGACGTCGACACCTACCTCGCCACCCAGCCGGACGATGTCCGCGCCCGATAGCCACATCAAGACGTGCTGGCTCAGAGTCGTGCACCTATCTCTGGGCCTTCGCGGACGGAAAGGCCACAAGTGGCCGCTGGACCTACATGCTTGGGCCCAGCTACCGAATCACCGAATACGCATCCCCATCGTTGCTGCGCGACCCATTTCCGCCGCGGAAGTGAATCCGGCGCTCGTGCGTCACCTGGCCGTGCCACTGGTCGACCACTAGCAGCCCCTGGTCGTCTTGACCAAGGTAGATCGCCGCATGGTTTCCCGAAGGGTGGCTGGGGTAGGTACCGTTGATGAACGTGGCGATGGCGGTGCCGCGGGGGATGCTGTTGTTGCCCCGGACCTTCTCGCCCTTCATCCATGCACCAGTGTTCGGCGCGCCGCATGCGTCCTGAATGAGGGCGACGCACTGGCCTGAACCGGCGATCTGGCCGACGTAATTTTGAGGATCGGAGCAGGAATATGGCACTCGATGTCTCCTTGTCTATGCGAACGTGTGTTCGGGTAAAAGTTTGTCT
This sequence comes from Actinomycetota bacterium, assembly GCA_003452655.1. GTDB lineage: Bacteria > Actinomycetota > Actinomycetes > S36-B12 > UBA10799 > UBA10799. Next base: position 3,278 of record DMNR01000310.1, read on the forward strand.
ATCTGAGAATCCGGGTTCACGCCAGCGCGAGATCCCAGCCTGTGGGACCCGGTCCAATATGCAGGCTCGTCGGTTGCTGTCCAGCTGCGAAGGCCTCGAGCAACCGCTGGCTGAGCACCGGCATCAACGAGCTCCGCAGGATGTGCTCGACGTTGCGAGCGCCGGTCTCGGCCTCGGTACAGCGATCGGCCAGTTGATCGATCAGCTCAGACGCGAAGGTGGCCGTGATCCTGTGGCTGTCCCACAGCCGCCGCGCCAGCGCGCCCAACTTGAGCTCGGTGATCTCCCGCAGCACCTGGGCGGGCAGCGGCAGGAACGGCACGATCGTCATGCGCGCCAGCAGAGCCGGCTTGAAGTGCTTGCTGAGGGTCGGCCGGATCGCTGCAGTCAGATCCTCGACTGGGGGGGTGATCTTGCCCTCCCCGGTCATCTGCATGATGCGCTCCGAACCGAGGTTGCTGGTCAGGATGACCACGGTGTTCTTGAAGTCGACGACCC
>DMNR01000087.1 GCA_003452655.1 Actinomycetota bacterium
GACTCTGGGTGATCAGCCCCTTGATCGTGCGCGAATGGCTGCGCAGCTTGGCCAGCGGCGACGGATAAGGCGCGCGGCCATCCGGATACCACCGGGGACCGTAGACATCGATGGTGCCACGCGTACCCTTGACGTCGATCAGGTACAGGGCATGCGGGGCCAGCAGGCCGATGTCGATCTCGAAGCGCTCGCCCTGGCGTTCGAGTTCGAAGTTGTGCCACAGGACGAAACTGTCCGGCAAGTGATCCCGCAGGTGGGCAATGGCGATGCGCTCGGCATCGTTCATTGGCTGGCCGATGGGGATCACTTTGGCCATCAGTTATTGCCCTCGTTCTACTTGCGTTTCCATCAGGGTCCGTGCCTCTGCCTCCGCAGCACATGCACCATCCCTAAAGTCGCGAGCACGAATCGCAGGTTCCGATACATACGCACGAATTTCTCTTTCAGGCCATGGAATAGGGATTCGACGAACTCTGCCTTCGTCCGTGTGTGGAATGCTCGAACCAGCCGCTTCACGGGACAGCAAGCGCACCCCGTATTCACTACTGAGAAGCACAAATAAATAACCAGCATCAACATCGTCATTGGGGACGATCCGAATCATATTGTTACTGCATGCAAATCCATCCAGGTAACCCCCGACCATAACAGAACGCCCAATTAGCCCGCCGAGCTGCCCGGCTTCCTGAATGACGATCATCCCTTTTTGGAGCAATAGCTCATACCCCGCTGCCACCCGGCGCATCAAATACTTCTCTGTCGTAGGCGAAAGTTCGAAAACATCCCCACCGGTGACGTAGGGGCTACCGTACGCAGGATCAGAAACATAGAGGCGTTTGAATATTCCCGGGATAAAAACTCTGGCAATGCTACCCAATTCCTCAGTGGGACCGACTCTATCAAATGCGGCCATCGCCTCTGCATTGCGAGCGCAGTAGTAATACCCGTCACAACGATCAACGATATTTTGACAAGAAATCCAGGCCACATCTGGCTTCGAGAACTGATCGTTGCGTGTCGGCATGCTCAAACCGAGCTTGGAGAAGAGTCGCAGCTGCGCCGCTTGAAGCAGGTGTACCGCATCAGATCGAAGTGTCGCAGCCTTATCCACTAGACGACTGATATCGCTTTCAACGACCATATCGAAGCGAGGTACGGGGAGGTTGGCAATGTGCTCCGGTTCAATGTGCTGAATGATCGCGCCATAAGTTCCAGCCACAACTAACGGCACGCCGTACTTGCTGGAGAGAAAGGCGTAGAGGTAACCCGGTGGGACCTTGGATTCATTCGGGACAACCTTCATGATGTGCTGGGACGACCACATACCCACCATGTCTGGACGAACATAAGTCATGCGACCAATCGTGCCAGAGCACGTGATCAAGGTTGTCCCCGGTCTTAACTCTAGGTGTCGAAGGCGCAACGATTGAGCGTAGCCCTTCTTCAATAGGGGCAGAGTGGACAAATCAGCATTCGACATGTCGCTGCTGCCTAGGAATGGGACCCCATACTGCGGATCGACCACCCAATGGCGCGCAAAAATCGGGCCGTTGTAGATACCCCCAGCATGCCCCGCCGTTAGTGAATGTAACGGTTCCTTCCGCGCACTCAGCGCTTTCAACGCATCCCGAGCTTCCAGCGCCCCCGACATGTAGGGATTGCAATCCAGCCGCCGGCCACCTTCTTCGAGCCAACCCGACCGCACCACACGTGCATTCCTGAAGCTTGCGAACTTCATCTAGGCACCTCAGCCGGAAACCATTCCCGCAACGCAACATTCAGATCCATGAAAGCGGTATCGGTACAGCCCCTGATCGAGATCCGTCGGGCGATCTCTTCATAGATTGCGGAAGAGCGCGGACGGCGCGTTTGCCGCAGCACCCATTCCGCAGCCTCCTTTGGCTGCCGGGGCTTGGCCTCGTCTGCGAGCCAGAATCCTTGCTGCGCAAGCAAGGTACGCAGACTGGGCTCGCCCCGGTAGCGCAGGGCGTCGGCAACCAGCGGATTGTCCTGCCAGAGCCAGTTCTCGAGTTCCGGCTCGATGGCAATCACCTTGATAGCACTGGCTTGCCAACCGCTGCTGACCAGTCGGCCGCTGACGTCATCGACGATGGCCTGCTTGCCGGGTGACCCATCCCATTCGCAATCGAGGGCAACCAGCACACGTTCGTGGGTATTCAGGTATGGTCGCAGCAGTTCATGGGCGCGCAGGTAGACGCCGGGATCGTTCCCTCCTTCGTCCACCAGCAGATCGCCACCCACATCGGGATTGAAGTCGAAAGGGGCACAGCCCAGACTGCGGTGCCACTGGTCTCGGGTGAGGTAGCCGCGGAAGGCCGCAGCCATGTTGCTGTCGGCGACCAGGATGACGCAGGGCCGTTTGTGGTTGCTCATCCGAGCACCCCGGCCGCGAACAGGCTGCCGAGGTCGATACCGCCACGCCATTCCCTGAGACGCGGGTGATCGCTGCCGGCGACCATCTCCACCCCACCCGCGCTGGCCAGCCGCGCGCACAGCAACTGGTCGATCTTGGTGCTGGCCAGCACCACCGGAGAGTGTGAAGATATCCACACCTGACTGTCGTACATCGACGAGAGCGACTGCAACACCGCCTCGATCGCATAGGGGTGGAGGCCGTTCTCGGGTTCGTCGATGGCCAGGAGCGAACCATCCTCGGCACTGGCGACGTCGCAGAGTAAGACGAGCAACTGGAGGACGCCGTTCGCCTCGTCGGCGAGGAGGCCCGGCGCCTCGGAGCCGGGGCGATAGATGCGCGCCGTCACCGTGTTACCAGCTTGGACGAAATCGATAGCCTCGACGACACCCGGGAAGGCGTCGCGAAGCCCGCCAAGGACGAACTTGTAACGGTGCTGTTGGGTGCGGTCGTCGGCCCAGCGGCGGAGGACCGCGAGGGCATTGGTGCCCCGCATAGGCAGGTCGAGGTTGTCACTCGCTCGCGAGCCGTTCTCTCGCAGCGACCACAGGTCAGGGTCGCGGTACACGCTGATGCGATTGAGGAGCGCAGCGACGCCCCGCACGGCGGGATCGGGGACACGGCGTTCCTCCGCGAGGACGCGCAATCCGAGCTGGGCCGTCGCCTCGAGATACTCGCCCTGGTAAATGAAGCTGCCGAGGCTGTCACGGACGAACACTTCGCGATCGCGATCAGTGAGCCGTTCGTGCGTGACTTGCTCGACGGTGCCGTCGCGGGGGACAAGGNCGATCGTCCAGACGTAGTCGCCGAGCGTGAGCCCAACCTCGATTGTCTCACCCTCACGCGCGCTCCACGACCGCAAGTTGTTGCTCCCACGGAAGACCTCGGTGACGGCCGCGGCGAGGCCGGAGTCGTAGGCGCGCCGCAGGAGGCGGAGGACGTCGAGCAAGGTAGTCTTGCCGACGCCGTTCGCGCCG
>DMNR01000312.1 GCA_003452655.1 Actinomycetota bacterium
GTCTTCACCGGCGTAGTCCGCGTCGACCTGCGCAGCAAGTTCCTTAACGCGAGCAGCAATCTGTTTTTCGGTGAAGAGAACACGATCGAATTGTGCTGAAAAGTCGGTGTCGTCCACTCGAGCCCCTCGTTGTTGGCACGCCTACTGGCCTAGCGGCGGTGCCGGATAGAAGGCAAGCTTGTCATGGCGGCGAGCAACTTCTCGGTCGCCGGGTACGCGAGTTGGGCCCTGACCGCGCCAATCGCTGACAAATCGGTCGATCGATGCCAAGTGCGCCGCATTCAACGATCCCGGCGGACATCCAGCTGCGAGCAGCGCCAGCCGATACAACCGGGTGCGGACCGCGAGCGGCGTCGTGAGCAGGGAATCGGACTTTCCGCCCAGTGCAATCGTCGCGGTGCCGTCCTGCGGCGCAACGAGGCGATGTTCTGCAGCCGCCGCCGCCCACTGATCAAGCGCTGCGTTGTCCGAATGCAGCAGATGCGCTGTTCTGGCAAGCGCCTGCGTGACGCCCGGGCCCAATTCCGCCTCCAGAACTGGCAACACGGTTCGACGAACCCGAACCCGGGCGAACCGTGGATCCTCATTGTGAGGATCCTCATGAGGCTCGAGGCCTTGAAGCACACACAGCGCCCGGGTGTCCGCCCGATCCACCGACAGCAGAGGGCGGCGCCACAACCCATCGGATGCACTCATCGCAGCCAGGGACCGACTGCCGGATCCCCGAGCCAGCCCCAACAACACCGTTTCGGCCTGGTCGTCGCGCGTGTGTCCCAGAAGAATTGCGCGAGCGTTGTGGTGATGTGCGGCCGACACGAGGGCACGACGCCGCGCATCGCGAGCGGCCGCTTCCAGACCCCCAGAACCTGGGCCCTGGGCGACCTCAACACGGACCACCTCAACCGGGTTCAGGCCAAGTTGGCTACACGCATCGGCAGCCCGCCGGGCAACCATGTCCGACCCTGGCTGTAGTTGATGGTCCACGACCACGGCACCAGCGCGGATCAAACCCCGTTGGGCCGTCTCGGCCGCCAGGTACGCCAAAGCCAGTGAGTCGGCTCCGCCTGAACAACCAACGATGACCAGGTCATCGGAATCAAGATCAGCGACGCTGGCTTCAATGGTCCGCCGCAACCTTCTTCGCAATGGCGGAAGCGAGTCCTGCTCAGCCATGGATTCGTTTCACCCAGTCAGCAGGCTCGGCGATCTCAGCAAGCGACGGGAGGTTGGCTGGCTTGTCCCAGACAGCGTTGAATCCGGCCATCCCGACCGAATCAATGGCCCCTCGAACGAAGGCGGCACCTTCGGAGTACTGGCGCATCTTGGCGTCCATGCCCAGGACCTTGCGCACCACCGAATCCATCGTGCCTGGCTGCTTGCGGCGCTCATTGAATCTTGCTCGAATGCTTGCCACTGTCGGTACGACCTCTGGTCCCACCTCATCCATCACAACGTCGGCGTGACCTTCCAGCAGCGTCATGAGCGCGCTAATCCGGTCGAACACTTCACGCTGGGTGGGCGACAGCACTGACAGCAGCAACGCCTGCGCGCCTTCCTTGCCGCGTAACACCTGCATGACCGCCCCCAACAACTGCCCGCTCTTGCCGAGCAGTTCGCTGGCGGGTACATCGATGGCCGCCACCAGGGTCTTGGTCTCGGCCGTGAAGTAGTCAGACAGCCATGGCACAGCGGTGAACTGCACCCGGTGCGTCTCTTCGTGAAGGCATACCCAGAGCTGGAAGTCCCGCTGCTCAACCCCGAGGTTCTGAGCAACCTGGACAATGTTGGGAGCGATGAGCATGAGGCGCGGCGACTGCCCCATCGGCACGAGCGCCTCGTATTGGCCCAGCACCTTGCCCGACAGCCAGGCCAGAACGGCACCCATCTGCACCGCCGTGATCCGTGAACCAACCTCGGTCACTGCCGGGCTTGGATCGCTTGCGCGTACGCGATCAAGCACGGGTTGAAGTACGTATCGGAACGCATCGATATTCGACTCGATCCAGACCTTTCGGTCGATCACCGCCGCCGGGGGCGCATCACTGGGAGCGACAAGCCCGGTGCAATCTCGGACGGGATCGATCGCCTCAGTCGCCAAGCCCCGCAGTTGTCGGACGACAGTCCGCGCCTCGGCAAGGTCCATCTCCGGACCTTTAGGAGCAAGTCGTGAGCCCGTGGTCAGTGCAAGGTTCCAGTCGACGACGTCGGTAGCCATAAGTAGAAGCTACTTGCACCCACACTGCGCAAGTGCGGCCGTTGCTCTATCCCAGGCAACTTGGGCACCGAGAACGTCTACCGCGGCCGGTGCCATGAACACGAACGTCAATAGTTGTCCGCTGTCATCGGTGACGATGCCCGCTAGGGAGCTCACTGACGTCAACGTTCCCGTCTTCGCGCGGGCTTCGCCGCGGCCAGGCTTCGTCGCAGGCAAGATGAATCGGTTGGCCAGAGTCCCCGTGAAGCCAGCGATCGGCATCCCGTAGGGAATCGGCCAGAGCTGTTGCGAATTCGAGATTGCAGACTTGTTGAGGACCTGACCGATCGTCTGTGCCGGAACTTGGTTGTCTCGGCTCAGGCCCGACCCGTCGTAAAGACGGACTCCCTGGGTGGAGATTCCGAGTTCTTCCAAAGTCCGCGAGACCGCGACCGTGCCCCCTTCGAAACTCCCGCCTGTCCCGTTCTTCACTCCGGCCAGGTGAGCAAGCATCTCGGCGGCAGTGTTGTCCGACGTGGTCAACGTATGGGTCACCACACCGCTGAGAGCCGGGGAGTTCACGGCCGCGACCTCGGTTCCACCAGATCCAGCGGTCACTCGGGCGGGCGTGGCACTGACCGAGATTCCCCGCTTCTTGAGCAGGGAAGCAAACGTTGTGGCGGCGGTCTTTGCCGGATCGGCACCCCCACCGCCATTAATCATGAGCGCGGTGATTGGCGACACCAGGTTCGATGCGACATATGAGCTGGGCCAACTCGGTGCGGTTTTCGGCCCGGAGAAGAGGCTGTCATTAAAGTTGACGGTCGCGGTCAGCGTGGTTGGCGTTTCACCGCCCCCGCTCGCCGCAGCCTTGAGCGCGGAGGCAGTTTGGTCGGCTAAGTCCGACAACGAGGCGGCAGGTGTGTCGTCCGGCCCGGGGTTAGTGGTCCGCAGCAGCGGGTCACCACCGCCCACGAGGATCAGGTCCGTGGGTGAACTGCCCTGAACCACGCTCGTCTTGATCCGGTAGTCAGCGCCGTAGGCATTCAGAACCGCCGCGGACGTGAGCAGCTTGTTGGTCGACGCAGGAATCGCCGGATTCGAGGCAGACCGGTCGTACAGCAGGTTGCCGGTGTCGGTATCGAACACCGCCACGCGAGCATTCGGGCCGAGCGCCTTGACCGAAAGTGGCCCCGAGAGGGCTTGTTGGAGTCCCGATTGGGTTGCGGAGGCATCTGGCTGCGGCGTTAGCGGCGCCAAAACTGCTGTCGTGTCACCCGGTTGGGGCAGCGTGGGAGCAGATGCATCTGAGGCGAATCCCGGAGCCGCGAACACACCTGCGGCAACCACGCCGAAAGTCGCCGCAGCAACGATTCCCGCGGCGGGTAGCGGCATTTTCGAGTGCTTCACGATGTTGCGACTGCCTTTCTGGTGGCCTCTTGGACCCAACGTGTCCGTCAATTTGTGCAGATTCTGTCCAGGTCAGGACCATTCTGCGCTCGCTCGTCAGGCTTCGACCCGGCTCTTTGCGGAACACTAAGCCACGAGCAAATCACGCCCGCGACCAATACAGGAGAAACTCGTGGAGTTCGACGTCACCATCGAAATCCCGACTGGCAGTCGGAACAAGTACGAAATCGACCACATTTCCGGTCGCCTGCGCCTTGACCGGATGCTGTTCACCGCTACGCGGTACCCACACGACTATGGCTTCGTCGACGACACGCTCGGCCTCGATGGCGACCCGCTTGATGCGCTGGTCATCGTGCAGGAGCCGACGTTTCCTGGCTGTCTGATTCGAGCCCGCACAGTCGGCATGTTCCGAATGACGGATGAAGCAGGTGGCGACGACAAACTCGTCTGCGTTCCTGCCAACGATCCGCGAATGGAGCACATTCGCGATATCCATCACGTTCCCGAGTTCGATCGCCTCGAGATTCAACACTTCTTCGAGGTCTACAAGGAGCTCGAGCCCGGCAAGTCGGTTGAGGGTGCGACGTGGGCAAACCGCGTCGATGCCGAGGCCGAGGTTGTCGATTCTTACCGTCGCTTCAAGGAAGCAGAAGAGCGCGCGGCTGAAGAAGTCATCGAGGCCCTCGCCTCCGAATAGTTCTTGTTCAAAAGGGCGCCGTGGTGTGAACCACGGCGCCCTTTTGCATGACCGCATCCCGCAGCCATCGGGCGGGTGTTACCGTCGAATGAACGGTGAGTCGTACTCACTCACGTTTGTTTTGGGGGTTGTTATGACGGGGGCAAGCGGTTCAGAGGTGCTCACAGTCGCGATTTGGCTCGGCATCAGTGTGCTGTTGTCATTCGCAGTAATCGGGTGGCTGAACCTTTCGCGGAGCAAGTGGGCCCGAAATTGGCGCGACCGGGCGGCCGATTCACGCCATGCCCTGGATGCTGACGCAGATTCGTACCCACACATGCATGTCGTCGATGGTGTGACGATCACGCACTCCCACGCCGATGGGCAGCGTGACCACGAACATTCAACGATCACTGTGTCGATGTCCCACTACGCCCAACTAGTCAAGCGCGCCCAACGCCGCCAGAGTTCTTAGGCTCGGCTTTCCTGCAGGGATTCCTCGCCGCCAGACGGAACTGCTGTCTCGCCTGGATTGGGAGTTCCGGAGGTGAAGCAGATGGAGGCGTCCCCGCGGCGGACCGTGATCCAGAAGGTGTCATCCACACTCGCGATGTTCAGGAACGAAGGCACGGAGTCCACTTCTTTCATCAGGCAATCGCCGCCGCCATCAAAGGTTGACCAATCGGATAGACCCGCGGCATTCTGAAGCCGAATCGACACTTGCTCCTCGGATTCGCCAGTGCTGTAACGCGTTGCAAGCTCCACGACTGAATCCCCGGAGATCACCCCGACGATTGGCACGCGCGGGCAATTAACTGTTCCGGTCGCCTCGATGCCCCTGGCATCCGGCGGTGCCTCCATCACCGGCTCAGCGGCAATCTGTTCTAGCCAGGGATCTACTCCCGGGGAGCATGCCTCGTACGCCCCGGAGCGCAACTGCAACCCGCAGCCTGACGTCGCGGTTACCGCGAGTACGGCGATCGAAAGTGCGACAGCCCGGCTAACCAGACTCCACCGGTAACTCAGCACGCTGCGTAACGATAGCCCGGTTCGCCCGCCGCCCTTAGTTGCCTGTCTCGCAGAATGACCGAGATTTGCGAGCCGCGTGCGGCACATGCCCGATCAAACACAGCTGTCGAGTAATCGGTGTACTCAACCTCGATCAACTTGTCGCCATAGTTGGCGCGGTAGGAATCGCACTCCCGGTATCGCTCGCATTCCTCGGCGATCGCGTAATCAAACTTGGCGACGCGTCGTCCGCGATCTCCAAGTTCGGAGGCGTTCTTCTGGCCAGCAGCTAGGCCGCGAAGGTGCGCTCGTTTGACCAGCAACTTCGCCAGTGCCACCGAATTCGCCTTGGTGAGGCGTCCGCGCGAGCGCTGATAGGAATCCAGGTTGTCGAACTCGACAGCGTTGAATCCCCGACGCGCACAGCCATCGGTCCACCTCGCCACAACTCGAGAAATCGCCCTGCGCTTCTTGGCGGTTGAGGTATCGAGCACCACTTCGTTCCACTGCCCGTCGACGACGTATCGCCCACCTTTGCGCAGCAGGAGCGACCGATGCTTCTTTTTCCACCATCCGGTCTGATCAGTCTGAGTTTGGAAACCATTGAGGTAGCAGATGTTGTAGTGCCCAGTGATTGGTGAAGACGTGCTGTCGCGGATCACGATTCCATGTTCGAACTCAGGCTCGTAGTCCCCGCCAAGTTGGTAAGAGACTGCCGCGTTGGGTGTAGGCGGAAGCGGAGCAGCACTGGCAGGCGAACTGACTGACCCCGTTGCGGCCAACAGCCCGGCGGTCACCACGCCGATTCCGATTGCCTTGAACACTGCTTCACCCCCGACTTCTTGCTCAGCCTTGTTAGGCCGCCACCACAACAACGTCGACCGCCGCGGTCTGCTCGACCCTGCGAGTCCAGCAATAGGCGATGATCGCTTGGCCGACGATGTAGGTCAACATGATGACAACTCCCGATCCGGGGAACGCCCCGTAGGCCACCGTCTCGCCGATGAGCAAGTCCGACACCATGAACAACGCGCCGCCGATGCCGAACAACGTACCCAGACTCATCGAGCACATGGCCATGGCGACCAGGAACGCGCTGTACACGATGATCGGAATCCGCAGTGGGCCCAGTCCAGACCAAAGGGCCGCGTTCGCCGCCAGCCAGAACAACGGGTAGGCCACCAACACCCACCGCCGTTCGCGGAGGCCTTCGCGCGCGCCGATCTTGAAGAAGCCGATGAGGTAGAAGATGTGCGTGATGAGGAACATGCCTATTCCGAGGGCGAACCACAAGTCGCCGTCGAACATCAGCGCAACGTCACCGAGGAATGAGAAGAACTGGCCGATGATCAGGAACTTGATGCTTGGGTCCGCATTCCAGCCGACCTCAACCAAGACAAAAATGATCAACAACGGAAGCAACAAAGGCTTCGTCAGGTGTTCAAGAACCGTGTTGTCGGCCGCCACCGCAGACAACTCCAGCACGGAGACAATCGCCAGCACAACCAGGGTGATCAAAGAAGCCCGCTTCACAAGACGACACAATCACATGACAGTGATTCCTGCTATCTCACGTCGCCTGTTCGCGGCATTTTCTCTCCCCCGCGCCGCTTCTGATTCGCCCTACCTGATCACTCGAACAACCGCTGCGACATCTTGGTAATTGGATTCGGTCTTGTAGTTGGACAGTTTGACTCCGTCGCGTGAGTTGGCAGCGTGCACGAACTTTCCACTCGCCGGATCCACGATAATCCCAACGTGATCGATGGCGTTCTCACGCCAATCGGTGCCGTTGTTCATCCGCCAGAAGATCACGTCGCCCGGCTTTGCCGCTGCGAGCGCAACCCGCTGTGTGTACTTGCTGGTCGACTGGTCCTGCGCCATCAGCAACGGCCACTTGGAACCCGATTCGTGCCAGGCCCGCCAACTGAAACCGTTGCAGCCGTAGCTAGGTCCAGTTCCACCGTTCGGGTTGTAGCGGTGGCCAACCTGCGAGACCGCAAACCTCACCGCATGTGCTGCCGCGGCCTCCTGCCCTGCCCACGTCGCAGAGCCGATCTGATTCTTGCGAGCTGCTTCCTCGGCCAACCGGCGTTGCTCGGCTAGTAGACCAAGGTAGATGCCTTTGAGTTTCGTGCGATTTGCATCTGCCTGTGACACCGCGGATGCACGCCGCGTGATGAGCTCTTGGACTTGTTGCTGCGCGGCTGTCGCATCGTTCTTGGCGGATTCGGCTTTGGCAGCGTTGTCGTCCGCATCTTGCTGGTTAGCCTTCGCGGAGGCCTCAAGCGCAGCGAGCTCGCTGAGTTTGAGTTGCAGTTCCGCCTTCAGGGTCACGATTTGATCAAGGGTCGACGAGTTGCTGCGAGCCTGGCGACGGACAGCGTGCAGTTGCGCGGCGAACTGGCTTGGATCTTGGGACTCCAGCAGGATCTCCAGCTCCTGATAGTCACCGCCACTTGTGTAAGCCTGGCGCGCAAGCCACGCAATCTGATCCTTCAACGCATCGATCTCACCTTGAGTCTTGGAGATCTTTACGCGCTGGGCGGCAACTGCCTTCTGTGCGCTAACGACTGCCGCGCGCGCCCGAGTCTCAGCAGCTTGCGCGGCGGCTGAGGCAGCGAGTGCCTGCTGCACTTGTTCCTGCGCCTTCGGCAGTTCCTCCGCGGCCTCATCGAGTGTTTCTTGAGCGACGGCCAACGCGTGCTTGGCGGCCTTAAGGCCGCTGTCAGCGGCCTGGACTTGGTCGTCGATGGGCGCGGAAGGAACCCACATCTGCGGTGGTGCAGCAGGCGAACTTGCGGCGGTGCCAACGACTCCCACTAGCAGCAACGGCGCACTCACGGCACCGACGATCACACGGCTGCGTTTGGTCAGCTGTGGCTTCACGATCTATCCCCATGATCCGTCGGCGGCAGTGCTTCGTGAAGAGTGCCAGCGGCGACTGTCACCCAGCGTGATCGGCGCGCCGAATTGCCCCAGTTCGTGATGTTTGACCACGACGGCGTCTTGCCCAATTGGGTGCAAGCGGTCTTGCCCAAATAGGTGCACGCGTTCAACAATGGATCTTCGCGTTCCGATAATTAGTGCGAATCTGTGCCGGGAGGTGCCATGGGAACCCTGCGTCACTTTGCGGCGGCCCTCAGCGCGGCCGCCATTGCGGTCGTCCCGGCACTCCCAACGACCGCGAACGCGACGAGCCTGCCGCACCCGGGCGCCTCGGCCGCTGGGAATTCACCAACCCCCAGTGCCCGCGCGGGCCGGTCATACCAAAGCATCGATCCAGCGCCAGCCGCCTCCTCAGTCAAGATTCCGGCAGGCCGGAAGGCCACCGTCTCCTTCGCAAAGCTCGGGGCACTTCCGCGCAGCGGAGTCACGCAAGTGCGGGCATTAGTTTCGACGCGCTCAACCGCGAAGGGGAGCATCACAATTCGCCCTCGGGGATCCGCTGGATCCTCAAGCCTGCGATTCAAGGCGAAGAAGTCAAAGACCGCGACCGTCTCGCTCGGCCCAGGTCGCCCGGTCGGCTGGCGCATCACAAACCGCGGCCCGCGAACCGTGCGGATATCGGTGATTGTTGTTGGCTACTGGCGGGCGGCAGAAGCAGAAGATGGCTCAGGAGCTCCCCCGACGGGCAGTGACCCCGGCCGAACAATCGACCCCAGCCCAGGGCCGGTGGGAAACAACGGCCGCTACGACATCGGAACCTTCAGCGGCACCGATGTGTGGGTGAATCCGGCGACGGGTTCCGACTCCAATTCCGGCGCGACTCGGGGCAGCGCCCTTCGCACAGTGGGTGCCGCGTGGGGCCGAATCCCTCGAAATCAAACCCTGACCACCGGATACCGCATTCAGCTTGTCGCCGGGACCTATCCCGAATCCGTACTCGTGAACTACTGGGAGGATCGGCTCGGGACGTACGAGCACCCGATCATCCTGAACGCCGTCGACGGCGCACACACCGTCACGTTCACTGGTGACATCAACATGTTCAACACTCGCTACTTCTACCTGATCGGTGTGGATATCAGCCGCGACGGCGATTCCTTCCACTGTGAACAATGCAGCTACACGTTGATTCGCAACTCGTCGATGGACGGGAACCCTCACTCCGGCGACGGGGACATGGCCCACGAAACCATCAAGATCAATCAGTCGGATCACTTCTACATCGAGGACTCAACCATCTCGGGCGCTGACGACAACGCGATCGACTTCGTGGCAGTTCAGTACGGTCACTTGCGTGGAAACCGAGTCTCGCGAGCCCAAGACTGGTGCGCCTATTCGAAGGGTGGAAGCGCCTACCTGACCATCGCTGAGAATGAGTTCTACGACTGTGGCACTGGCGGTTACACGGCTGGGCAAGGAACTGGTGTGCAGTTCACGACGAGCCCTTGGATCTACTACGAGGCGATGGACATAAAGGTCGTCAACAACGTCATCCACGACACTTCGGGTGCAGGACTCGGGGTAAACGGCGGATACAACATCCTCATGGCGTACAACACGATCTATCGGGTTGGCACTCGCGGCCACACAGTCGAATTCGTGTATGGGTCGCACAGTTGTGATGGCTTTGCCGATGGGGGTGCTGCGCAGTGCGCACCCCGAGTAGACTCCGGCGGCTGGGGAACCACTGGCGGCGATGAAGCATTCATTCCTAACAAGCATGTGTACTTCTACAACAACGTGATCTTGAATCCGGTCGACAACACCTCGCCCCAGCAGTTCACGATTCACGGACCGCTGACCCAGTCTGCGTCGCACAACGTTGCGAACCCGGCGCGCACCGACGACGATCTGCGGATCGCCGGGAACGTGATCTGGAACGGCGACGCAGATACGCCACTTGGAATCGGGGACGGCTCCGGTTGCCAACCGAGCAATGCGACTTGCACCGAGAGTCTGATCACTGCCAACAACCACATCAACACCACTCGACCTGACTTCCTCGATGCTGGCTCGCTGAACTTTCTGCCTACCCCAAGCGGTTGGCTCGCCGCACAATCGGCAGTTGCGATCCCGAGTTTTGGCTGGACGGATACACCGAACGGGGCCATCCCTTCCGGTTCCACGTCAAATTCAGTGCCACTTGATCGGGCCGGCAACGCTCGTAGCGGCTGGGGCCATCCAGGCGCTTACTAGGCGCTGCGGGCATCATCCGTCTTTGGTCGCGGGCCTGCCTCTCTGAGCCGCCGTCGGCAAGTTGTTTGGCGCTACGGTGATTCAACTAGGTCGACCATCGGTATCCGCGACCCAAAGGACCACCCCACATGAGCGCAGACAATCCTTCGAGCAGCCTCGCGGGCAAGGTCCCGGCCAGACCGCCGAAAACGAAGGTATTCGGCGTCTGGGGCTTAGCGATCTTCACGTTCAGCTTCCTCGTCAATGTGAACACCACGCCTCAGCTGGCAACATTTGGGCTGGCGTCGATCGTCATCTTCCTGCTCGCAATTGGGCTGTTCCTCACTCCGACCGCGATGGCCGCGACCGAGATGGGAACGACTTGGCCACGCACGGGCGGCATCTACATCTGGACCCGCATGGCATTCGGCGAGCCCGCCGGATTCATGATCATCTGGTTGGAGTGGGCGAACTTCGTCGTTGCCTGGCCGGGCATCATGGGCACACTCACCTTGGAGGCGGCGTTCATCGTCGATCCCGAACTGAACAACAACCCTTTGTTCCTGGTGTCCACGGTCATCTTGGTTACCTGGATCGCTGCGGGAATGGCACTACGAGGCCTGAAGGTGGCTCGCGGGTTTGCTTGGTATTCGGTCGTCATCGGAACTGTCATCCCGGTCGTCGTCTTGGTTGGCTTCGCGATTGCATCGCTGGTTGGCGGGACTCCACCGGCGATGGACGCGAGCCCGTCGGCAATCTTCAGTGGTTTCGATGCAACGAACATCGCATTCATCTCCGGCGCCCTACTGATGTTCTCGGGCATCGAGATCTCAGCAATCCACGCCGCCGACATTCAGAATCCGGCACGGACAATCCCGCGATCCAACCTCATCGCGGTGGCGCTGTGTTTCATCTTGCTCGTTCCGCTGACGATGTCGATCGCAATCTTGGTGCCGAGCAAAGAGATCGACATCGTGACGGGGCTCCTGCAGTCGGCACAGACGATCTTTGACCGATTCGATGTCGGATGGTTGTTGCCGATCTTCGGCTTCTGTGTAGTCACCGGACTCGCGACGGCACTGGTTCAGATCATCAACGGACCCTCCCGCGGGCTCGTCGTGGCCGGGCGCCAAGGCGGGAACTTGCCGCCCGCGCTGCAACGTGAGAACAGCAACAAGATGCCGGTCGTCATCATTCTGCTGCAGGCAACCATCAGTTCGATCTTGTCGCTCGGATACTTCTTCCTCGGTTCCGTGCAAAACGCCTGGTTCATGTTTGCGCTGATCCAAACAAATATGACTTTGATCATGTACTTGATCATGTTCGCCTCAGTGATCAAATTGCGTTACTCACGCCCGAACGTCAATCGGCCGTACCAAATCCCTGGCAAGAAGGTCGGCCTCTGGGCGATCACGGGCATTGGGATGCTCATCTGCATCGTGGGCGTCTTGGTGTCGTTCCAACCAACGGATGAAGCTGCCGGGATGTCGACGGCGGTGTACATCACCATCCTGCTACTTGGCACCGTCGCATTTGTCGCGATGCCGTTCGTCTTCTGGATCTTCCGCAAGCCGAGTTGGAAGACGGAGGAGGCTCCGGATCCCGACCAACCAGATCCCGAGGCCCTCGACGCTGCGGCGGCGACCTAAATTAGTGACTGACGGCAACATTCGGTGAGATTGGCGCCTTGAGTGGCCGATTCCACCGAATGGCGCGTTCTGCGCCCTACCAGCCGGTTGGAGTGTCCGTTTCCCATTCGCGAATGAGCAGCTCGACGACAGTTCTTAGATCGCCGGACCGCGCGAACTCCTCGCGCTGGCGTGTTGCCCCGTTCCCGTGCGCAACGATGCGCCGCACGTCGGCCAACTGGGCTGCACAGCCGAGCAACTCGGCCGTGCCAGCCAAGTCGTTAACCGTCAGCTCAATCAACTCGCCAATGGGGCGGTTGTCGCCTTCGTTGTTCTCGATCAGATTGGTGTCGAGACCGAAGCGGGCTGCGCGCCACTTGTTCTCCTTCAGCACCCAGTGGTGAAGCGAAGGCAGAGTCTCACCCGCTTCTATTCGCCGACTCATGTCGTAGACCAGGCACTGCGCCAACGCGGCGAGGGCCAGGATCTCTCGCATCGTGTGCATCGAATCCGACATCCGTAGCTCGACCGTTCCGAAGCCAGGGTGCGGGCGAATGTCCCACCAGAGTTCCCGGACCGATTCGATCGCGCCGCCCTTGATGAGCACCTGCATGAGGGCTTCGAACTCGCCCCACCCGGAGAGCAGCGGTGGCAGGTCGTTGGTCGGCATCGCCTCAAATACCTTAGTTCGAGAAGAGTCCAAGCCGGTGTCTCCGCCATGCCAGAACGGGCTCGACGCCGACAGCGCGATGAACAGCGGCAACTGGATCGCCAGGGAGTTCGCGATCGCAACCGAGGCATCCCCTGACTGAACCCCGACGTGATAGTGAATTCCGTGGCACATCGATCGACGGGCAGGCCACTGAATGCGCTCGGCAAAGTTTCGGTAGCGCTCCTTGTCCGTGACGCTCAATTCGTGCCACGCGCTGAACGGGTGCAGGCCTCCCGGTTGCAGCACGAGACCGCGTTTGGCCAGCGCCTCGTCTACCTCATCAAACGTCGCACGCAGATCTGCGCCTGCCTCCGGAACCGTCTCGCAGATGCCAGTTATGACCTCGATGCTTGACTGGTAGAACTCGTGCTTAGCCTTCGGGTGCTCGTCACCGTGGGGTTCGGCGAGCTCGGTGAGTACCTCATCGGAGCGAGGTACCAGCGCCAGCGTCGACAAGTCGACGATGCCACTCTCGACCTCGATTCCAAGGGTGTTGCGCGGCGACGCATTGAACTTCATAGAGCCCCCGCCCTCGCGGAATCTTGTGGGTGATGGTGCGCTGCGTTCACGCTACTTGCCTTCGGTTACTGAGTCATTTTCCGCGTACTCCGCTGCGGTTCGAGCGACCTTCCCTCGCACGAGGTACCACCCACCCCACAGCAGCAGTCCGAGCGGAATCACAGCCAACACGGTGGCCTTGCCGGCAGTTCCGTCGAACCACAGCAATCCGTACACGCACAACAGGAACACCAAGGTGACGTAGTTCGACACCGGTGACCATGGGAGTTGGAAAGATGCCCGCTCGGTGTGCCCACGCTTCACACTTCGTAAGTACCCAAGGTGCGCGAGGATCACAAACGCCCACGTCGCGAGGATGCCCAGTGCGGAGAAGTTCAAAATGATGTTGAACGCTTCGGCAGGAACGAGGTAGTTGAGGACGATTCCGAGCAAGTAACACGAAACGGTGAGAAGGATTGCCCCTGCAGGAACCTGCCGTTTGTTCATCAC
>DMNR01000266.1:0-1761 GCA_003452655.1 Actinomycetota bacterium
TGACGGTGGACCCTTCGGGTCAGATTCGTCCTCGCGCCTGATCACATCGCCGACGACCACATCGCCTGGGACAACCTTGGTGACAGTGGTGCCTTCGTAGGTCGTTGTCACGACCGACATGTTCTGTCTGCGTGCCCAACGGGCGAATCCGAAGACGCCCAACCGCTTTGCGAGGTGTCGAATCGGTGGCACGAGCAGCAACAGACCGATGGCATCGGTGATGAATCCTGGGATCGCAATGAGCACCCCAGCGCCGAACATGACGGCCGAATCACCCATGGCACCTTGTGGTGCCTGGCCCGTCGCTGAGGCCTCGCGCAAGGTTGTGGCAGCTTGGGTGCCGGCATTCGTCATCACCAACAGGCCGAGCGCGAATCCCGCGATGGTCAGGCCGATGACGATGAGCCAGCCCACAAGTGAAGCGATCCAGAATGCGACTGCAAACTCGAGGACGACGTAGCCGACAAAGATCGCTAACGCTCGCATGTCACCAACCCTGTTTACGCTTTGCCTTTGCGCTGCGGATTCGCTGCCTTCCAGCGCTGCGCATGCGCTCGCGGAAGCCCCAGACGGTGACCTTCCAGAGTGCTTCGGTAACGATCGACTGACTCATTTTCGACGTGCCAATTTCTCTCTCGCTGAAGGAAATCGGAACCTCCACAACTCTCATGCCCGCTTGAATGACGCGGTACGCGAGGTCAACCTGGAAAATGTATCCAGCGCTGCCGACCCCATCGAGATCGATCTTCTTCAGGGTCGATGTGCGATACGCGCGATATCCGCCGGTTGCGTCCATGAGCGGGAGTACCAGGGCTTTTCGCGTGTACCAGTTGCCTCCGCGGGACAAGTATTCTCGGCTCTTTGGCCAGTTAGATACCGATCCGCCAGGGACCCAGCGCGACCCCAGTACGAGGTCCGCATTGCGCAGGGCGTCAAGCAGAAGTGGGAGTTGCTCAGGTGCGTGGCTTCCGTCGGCATCCATCTCGATGAGGACATCGAACTTGTTTTCGATGCCCCAGGTGAAGCCTGCTAGGTACGCCGCCCCCAGACCTTCCTTGCCGAGTCGATGCAGAACGTGGATGTGATCATCTTCCTCTGCGAGGGAGTCCGCGATCTTGCCCGTGCCATCTGGGCTGTTGTCATCGGCAACCAGGATGTGAGCCTCTGGCACAGCCGCTCGAACCCGCGCGGTGATGCGCTCGATGTTTCCGCTCTCGTTGTACGTCGGGATGATGGCGAGGATCCTGCCCAGATCAGCGAAATTCTCTGGCTCGGTCGGCATCGCCTCGGCCTCGTCGCTGGGTTCAACCGGCATGGGTGGAACCGATGTATTCGGGTCAGACACGGCTCGCCCCTTCATTTGGTGGTTCGGCAACCCTACCGCTCGGCGGGACTTGAATCGT
Organism: Actinomycetota bacterium; assembly: GCA_003452655.1. GTDB lineage: Bacteria > Actinomycetota > Actinomycetes > S36-B12 > UBA10799 > UBA10799. The sequence continues at coordinate 1,404 of DMNR01000266.1, forward strand.
CATCGCTGTCATCCGTTGGTTCCCCCTGAATGCGACGACTCCTGCGGTATCGCACTGTTGATAGTGATACCCCAACGAGCACTGCCAGAAACAGCAGCCACTCCGGCCATGCCCCTATTCGGTCGGCAACCGTTATCGTGTCGCGAAGTGGGATCTCGTCGACCAAGTAGCTGGCTTCAAGTACGGGAGCCTGGGCAACTACTTCCCCCGCGGGATTGATGATGGCTGTCACACCGCTGGTGGCCGCAATCAACACCGAACGGCCGTGTTCAACCGCTCGTACCTGCGACATTGCTGCCTGCTGTTCGGACTGTGCGGATCCGCCCGGTCCCGAATGGGTGTAGGTCGCGTTGTTCGT
>DMNR01000266.1:1862-4168 GCA_003452655.1 Actinomycetota bacterium
GGGACCGGGTGGCGTTTCACGTAGTACTGCGACGGTCCCGTTTGCGGATTCCATACGATCCCGACATTCCACAGAGTGCCCGGAACCGTCGGGTTGTTGACCACGGCGCCCACCAGGATTGGAACGCCGATGTCATTGGCAGCCGCTGAGATCGCCGCACCTGCTGCCGAATCGGAGAGCGGGTCGATATCCGTCGAATTCTCGGGCCAGATCACAAGCTGTGGAGCCTCAACCTTGCCTGCCCGCACATCGGCGGCCAACACCTTGGTCTCACGCACATGGTTATTGAGGACGGCGCGGCGTTGAGACATGGCATCCAAGCCAGATCCGGGAACGCTGCCTTGAACGAGTGCGACAGTTGTGGTGGCTGGCCCAGAGACGCTCTCCCCCGTTGTGGGGCGTGGAATGGCCGCACCGCACACCCAGACGCCGACGGCTAGCAGGGCCGCAGTTGCCACTGTTGCTGGCTTGGTGGGTGCACTATTCGCTTCGGGTTGCGCCAGATCAGTCGCACCGCGCAGGCGCACAGGTAGGCACCGAATCGCGACCCACGCCAACAGTGCGCCGGCCAAGGCGACCGCGAACGACACACCCGCCGCTCCCAGGATGCTCGCCAGACCCAGGGCCGGACTTTGTGCCTGGCTGAATGCCAGGCGTCCCCAAGGGAATCCTCCGTAGGGGACACGGTCGCGCAGCGCCTCTTGAGCAACCCACGCCGCAGCTATCCACAATGGCCAGGCTGGCAGACGACGCAAGATTCGGTTCGCTGCGCCGAGTGCGCCTAGCCATAACGCGCAATACGTTGCCAATAGCAGCCACGCATCGACACCCAGAACGTCGATCCAAGCCAATAGCACCAGGAAGAACGTGAGACCGCCGAGCAGACCCCATCCGAAGCCGCCGCGAACCCGTCGGGCGGTGACGGTCGAGACGGTGATGAGGGCGACGGCCAGTGGGGCCAGCCAACTGGCTCCGATCGGCGGGAAGGATGCCGCCAGCAGTAACCCGCCGAGCACGGCGGCCACGGGTCGCATCGCGAGGATCGCGATGTTTGATATTGGCACGGCTAGTCTGCCTTCCGGAAGACTCCGTCAATGACTGTCGCCGTCAAAGTTGGAAGCTGTGCGTCCGGACGCAGGTCCGGTAGCGGCGGGGTGCCGGCTCGAACATCGGTTGACCACGCGCGGACCCGCTCGTCAGGTACTTGGACTTCGAGGTGCTCGCATTCCCACAAACACATGCTGGAATCCGAACCAATCGCGAGCTCGCCGGCTTCGGGAAGCCCAGCCATCCGCCAACCCGAGCGAGTGGCGGCATTAAAAGCCGCACGCGCCGATAACCCTTCGGGTCCGGAATAGACGCCATTTCGCAGCCACTGCCATGGGGTTCCGGACTCTGAAAACGACCCATACGCGAACGGCACACCGGAGCTTGCCAGCGCCGACAAGACTGTGGGATCGGTCTGCGGGCGGACCACGGCAAAGGCTCTGCTCGCAAGGAGTTCGTCCACGTCGTGTTGGGTGAGTCCACCCCGGTCCACGAAGGCATGCGTTTGCTGGGGACCGGAGTGGTGCCGATATTGGCTCCATTGCCCGTCCGCTCCCTTGTGCCGCAGCTCGAGGCGTTCGCCAACCTGTAGGAAGCCTGCACCAATACCCGGGTCCGCGTGCTCGAGCGGAGGAAGCATCGCGTCGAAGAACATCGGGGCGATCAGCGCGCCCTCGCAGTCAATGATCACGTCGGAGTCGAGCAGTTGACCGGATAAGCCACCGTCATCGCCAATCCAGGCAATCCGGCCCTGGTCTAGGATCACCGAAGTCGAAAAGGGGAAACGATAGGAATAGACGAGTCCTGCCGTCAGTACGAGCCTTGTCGCCGCGTCGATCACACTGCAATCCTGCCAGGATGGGCTCCGTGTCCCCCGCAGACCTCCTCGCTACCGATGCCGATGGCATCCCTGGGCTGTTGGTGGAGTTTGGGATCCTGCTGGTTGGCCTCGGAATTCTGGCCCGGGTGGCCGCGAAATTCCGGTTCTCTGCTGTGCCGCTGTTCCTGCTCGCTGGACTCGCCTTTGGTGATGGCGGGCTCGTCCCTCTCGGAGTCGATGAAGAGTTCGTTCAGGTCACAGCGCAGATCGGCGCGGTGCTTCTCCTCCTGCTGCTTGGCTTGGAGTATTCCGGCGAAGAACTCATCAGCACCGTCAGGCAGCAGTGGTGGGCCGGAATCGTTGATATCGGGCTCAACGTTCTCCCCGGGGCAATCTGCGGACTGTTGCTCGGATGGGGATTGCTTGGCGCGGTGGCACT
>DMNR01000171.1 GCA_003452655.1 Actinomycetota bacterium
TCGAGCAACTGTTCAGCAAGGTCGAGCACGGGTTCGGGAATCTCCGAATCGGCATCGACAGCGGCCGTACTCCGGCCGTGGTATTCCACGTGTTTGGTCCAGGCGTCGGCACTGCCTTGTTCGTAGCCCAAACCTTTTGCTGCATCACGGATAGCCGAACGAGGACGATAGGTGTTGACGTTGGCGACCTGAGCAGCGTGATGGCGACCATGGCGTTGATAGACGTACTGGATAACTTCCTCACGTCGACCACTTTCGATGTCGACATCAATGTCTGGCGGCCCGTCGCGCGCGGGAGATAGGAATCTCTCGAACAGTAAGCCGAGTGCAACGGGGTCACAGTTGGTGATTCCGAGGGAATAGCAGACTGCCGAGTTTGCTGCCGAGCCACGACCTTGGCAGAGGATGTCGGACCTTCTGGCGAATGCCACGATGTCCCACACGATGAGGAAGTAGCCAGGGAAGTTCAGCTGTTCGATGATCTTCAGTTCATAGTCGATCTGCTTCCAGGCGCCGGGCACGCGCTCGTTGTCGCGCGGACCGTAGAGCCGTCGGGCTCCCTGCTCAGTAAGTAGGCGTAGATAGCTGACTTCGGTATGTCCAGGGGGAACTGGGAAGTCGGGCAACTGCGGGGCAACCAAAGACAGATCGAAGGCGAGTTCGGTGGCAAATTCGCTGGCTTGAGCTACGACTCCCGGGTAGGCACGGAAGCGACGGCGCTGTTCGGCAGCACTTCGCAAATGTGCTGCCGGAGATGCGGGTAGCCAGCCGTTCATTCGAGTGAGGTCTCGACGCGCTCGGATGGCGGCGGTCGCGTGAGCTAGCTGATAGCGCGCAGGTGTCGCGTAATGAGCATTGGTCGTTGCCACCGCGGGTACTCCGCGCTGATTCGCCAGTGAGTAAAGAACGTCATTCCGTTGGTCATCGTCTGGGTTCCGGTGATTCCACAATTCGACCGCCACATTCTGCTTCCCGAAGATTTCGACGAGCTCATCAAGTGCGCGCCCCGCATGGCCCCGCCCGCCGGACGTCAATGCGGCAGGAACTCGACCCTTCCGGCAGCCTGTGAGGACAAGCCATTGATCGCCATGTGCCTCCGCGAGATCCTCAAGTTGCAGTTGCGGTTGGCCCTTCTGCCCTGCCAGGTTCGCCAGTGAGATCGCGCGACTGAGTCGGGCGTAACCTTCCGGCCCGCGAGCCAGAACAACCAGATGCTCACCTTCAGGGTCGGTCAGGCCGTTCGGTCGCTGGGTTGCGCCGATGGTTAGTTCGGCACCGAAGACCGTCGGCAATCCTGCCTTTCGTGCGGCTTCAGCGAATTGGACGACACCGTAGAAACCGTCGTGGTCGATGAGTGCAAGTCCAGCTAGTTCAAGGCGTGATGCCTCAGCCACCATTTCGGCTGGCGAACACACCCCGTCGAGAAAGCTGAAGTACGAATGCGCATGAAGTTCCGCGTAACTGTCGGCGCAGGAGTCAGTCATACGTTGCCTCGATCCACCAGGCGTTCTGTTGCACGAGGCAGAGGTGGACGGTCTGCTGATTCCCTTCGCCGACAGCGACATCAGTGGACAGGATCTGAAACCGGGCTACCCGGCAATGGGATTCCGGTTCCCACCACTGCTCGTCGACAAGCCAAGGACCTGCCCAGGCATCAATCCTGCGCCACCGACCGCCAGGTAGTCGTAGACGTTGGGGGCTTCCGGTGACCTCGCCGCGCACTGTCACTTGGACTGGGCCGTCGTCGCAATGGACTTCGATGGGCAGCGGGGTGTTGTGCACAACGGCGGGTAAAGGGTTGGGAACTTGCCCCGGCCATGGCATGGGTGGATCAAGCGTGGGCGGTGGTTGACCCCACGGGACAAGCGTTACTCGATCAGCTGGGGAGCGCCCGCCACCGATCAAAGCCGTGAAGATCGCTGATGACCCGAGGAGTCCGCGTACTCGATCTAGACCACGAATGGCCCGACGGTCCACCTGGGACATCTCGCCCCACAAGCTGATCTGCAGGTCAGCAGAGCCAGCGACTTCATCCGCCACCAGGCGAAGCAGGCAGATCCCTGCAGTGGGTTTGATTTCCCCAGCGCCCGAGGCTTCCAGCCAGCCGGAAAGTTGCCACCTGACTCGCTCAACCACGGTGTCGGAATCGAACACTGTGGTTGCCCGCCAGATTCGGGAAGTCTCTTCAGCGTGTTCGGTCTGTGCTTCGATCCGAAGTTGAGTGCAGGCCAAACCGCGACGGACGAGCATCTCCATGAACTGGGTGGACAGCTGCTTAGCTGCGAAGGTAGCGATATCCACCCGTTCGGCAGGTGGATCGAGTTCGACACTCACGGCAAGCTCATCGTTCGGTTGGTGAACGGCAAGTGGTTCGGGGTTGAGTCCACGAGCAAGTGCGTGTGCAGTGGCAGCGGCGGAGCCAAAGCGAGAGAGGACTGACCGAGTCGGGAGGTCGGCGAACTGGCCGAGGGTGTGAATACCGAGTCGTTGCGAGAGAGTGGATAGCTCGTCAAGCTCCAAAGTGGTGATTGGGAAGTTGGAGAGGAAATCCTTTGTGCTGCCGACAGGGACGAGATGCCCATCGCTTCCCGTTCTGGCCGCGAGTTTGGCTGCGAATCGACTGTCAGCAATTCCGATGCGTGCTGGCGGAATGCCTGGTTCGCAAAGCACTTCTTGCAGTTCGTGAACCAGCGCACTCTCGCCGCCGTAATAGCGGGTCGGTCCGTCTGCTGCCAAAGTGCATAGGCCTGGTTCGGTGACTTCCAACCGGGCGACGACCGACGTGAGGGCAGCAATGATCGGTTCAAACTGCGTTGCGTCGAGTTGTGGATTTGGCGCCAGCACCGCCATTTCTGGACTGTTGCTCTTCGCTTCTCGCCGCCGCTGGCCGATGCGGACCCCATCACGGTAGGCGCCCGGTGAGCAATGCAGAACACGCCCGGACTCAACGACTGCGACGGAATCATCAAGACAGTGACCAGCCGCCGTAATCGACCAGTTGGGGAACCACACTGAAAGAAACCGCATGGATCACCGGATTCCCGTTGCTGTCACCGGGGGGAATGGTTGCCCGGACCCTGGCTTCTGACTGAGGTTCAGGTTGCAGCTGCTGATGGGGCCGTTCAATCGTCTGCCGCTGGCGGTAACTGTGATCGCGCCCGATGTCAGGCACCCGTGACCGCGTTCGAGGCCTTGCCATCGGCTGCCGGTGGCAGTGAAGACGAGATCGGGTGGCTCAGGCCAAACTCGTCGAGTGATCGCTTCATTGGAACTGTCGGAACTGTTGCCAGCAGTCAAGATCAACACGCTCCGACGCTGACGAGCCCGTGCGAGTAGCCGCCGAGCATCAGTTGGCCGACAGGAATGTGGGGGATTAACGACAACCAGGTCGACGGCATCCAAGAGAGCCGCTGTTACCTCTAGCCAGGAGGTGCCGGGGTTAGGAATGAGGACTAGACGCTCGATGGCAACGCCACACTCCACGGCGGCATGGGCATTGATGTCCGGTAGTCCCATGATGACTGCCCAAGCACCTCGGGCGAGCGGTTCGGAGATAAGTCGGAACAGTAAAGAGGTATGACCGACTCCGGCGCCAATCCTGATCGACCCACCAGGTCTTAGACATCCACCAGGCACCAACTCTGCGAGTTCGGGTGAAAGCTGAAGTGTGTCGGTCGCGTCTGAACGCAAGGACTGCGCATGGGACGGCGCGGTGGCGTGGGACGGCGCGGTAGTGACGTCTGCACGTGCTGTTTGGAGTGCCATTCACGGATACTATCGAACAGGTGTTCGAATTGGGATAGGCCTTTTGGGTCATTCGGCACTGGAGCTTCTGGCGTGGTGTCGAAAGACTGACCTCGTCAGCCACTAGGAATAGGCGCGGGCTCGGTGGGCCCGCCGACGGACGGAGCGCCAAAGTGTCGATCAAGCGGGTCCTTGCGTTTATCGTCTTTGTGGTCGCTGTCCTCGTCGGCCTGTTCCATCCGCTCTTGCAGAGCGCCCCGAGTACATCGGGTTCGTCGGCATATGAGCCCTCGTCTATCACTAACTTTGAGGCCGACTACACCGTCGATAGTGCTGGCATGCTCAGCGCAACTGAAGTGGTCACCGTCAACTTCCCGATCGGGCGTCACGGAATCTTCCAGTTCTTCGACGTAGCGGACCAGTCTGATCCCAAAGTCCGCTATTACCCGCAGATCAGCTCCGTCCAGGTTGACGGCAGACCTGAGAAGTATGAGACCTCGTGGCAAAACGGTGGAACCATCTACGTCGCCAAAATCGGCCAAGCAGATGTGACCCTGACGGCCGGGCAACACGTCTACGTCATTCGTTATACGACGCCCGGTGTCATCTCGCCGAGCTCGGCCGGGGCGACCAAAACCTTCCCAACCACTGCAGGGGCAAATCAGGGCGATCCACAGTCCGCATTCTTCTGGAACGTGATTGCCCCTGGTTGGCAGATGAGCATTGCGAAGGCAACCATCAAGGTCAACCTCCCGAACGCCACAGAGCAAGTGCAATGTGCAGCTGGAACGACGAGCGGTTCGGCCTCCGCTGCGGCCCAGTACGGCCCATGCACCGTCACTGGGCAAGGGACACCGAACCTGACCCTGACTGCCAAGAGCATTCCGCCGTTTAGTGGCATGACCGTCCGAGCGACGATGGCACCGGCCAATCCGCCACAGGTCACGCTGCCCTGGTCCGCGCGTTTCGACGCGATCTTCGGACGATCGGTTGCGCCGTTCATCCTGGTCATACTGCTGTCGATCGTGGTCCTCGTCTTGGCCTTCTTCTGGGCGCGCACATCGCGCGAACCGGAACCCGGGTTCCCGGTGATGTATGAGCCGCCTAGCGGCTTGGGTCCGGCCCAGACCAGATTCATGGCGTACGAAGATGCTGGCAGTCATGGTCTGGTCGCCAGCCTGTACTACCTGGCAGACAAGCGCCTCGTATCTCTTGAGAAGCGCCCGGACGACTCATGGCTGGTGACTGGCGCCGGCTCCCCCGAGCAGTGGGCGGAAATCGACCCGGTGAGCAGGGGAGTTGCTGAAAACCTTGGCGTTACTGCACCCGGCTTCTGGTTCCTGGCAGACAAGTCAGTGGCTAACGGCAAGGTGTTGTCCGCCGCCAAGACTTCGGTGGCCACAGACTCCAAGCGTTGGGCGAAGGATGACGGTCTCGTCGTTTCCTCCCGGTCCGAACAAGTGGGCCGTCTCGTGTGGGTCCTGAGCCTCGTGCTCGCGGTGGTCGGGTTCATCGGATTTGTCGGGCCGACAATGCTCGGCCTGCCATTCGCAGCATTTGTGCTCGGCGGATTCGGTTTCATGAAGACCGGCGTTGGGACGCGGCGAACGCAGGCAGGCCGTGAAGTTTGGTCGAGGGCCTCGGGATTTGAGCGACTTTTGTCGACGGATTCGTCTCAGGATCGGTTCGACTTCGCGGCCAATAAGGACTTGTTCATCAGTTTCATCCCGTACGCCGTTGCCTTCGGGGTCGCAGACAAGTGGGCGCAGAAGTACCGGATGTACACCAATAGCGAACCGCCTACGCCCACTTGGTATCCGTACGGTGTCGGCTACCTAGCGGGGAGCAGCCTGTATGACTCCAACGGCGGAATGGGGGACTTCGAGTCAGCGCTTTCGTCGTCCATCGGCACATACCAGGCGTCCCAATCGTCGTCGAGTAGTGGCGGCGGCGGAGGTGGCGGTGGTGGAGGTGGTGGCGGTGGAGGTGACTGGTAAGTCACACTAGGTCCTGAAACAACATCGTCGAATGGATAGGAAGTGGTTGGCGTGATCATCGCGATCATCGTCTTGGTCATCATCGTGGTGCTGGTCATCCTCGCTGTCGTCGGCTTCAACAAGCTTCGGCAAGCTGATGTGTCAGCGCAAGAGGCGCTTGGTGGAATCGACGTGCAACTGACTCGTCGGGCCGATTTGGTCCCCAACCTCGTTGAGACCGTCAAGGGTTACGCCAAACATGAGTCTGGGGTGTTCCAGGCCGTCACCGAGGCGCGCGCGCAGGTCAACAAGGCGGCTGCCACTGGCACGGTTGAAGAGAAGGCCACGGCCGAGGCAGCACTCGACAAGTCGTTGATCAACGTGATGGCGGTCGCCGAGCAGTACCCAGACCTCAAGGCGTCGCAGAACTTCCTGCAACTGCAGGGGCAGTTGGCGGAGACAGAAAACCAACTCGCGTTTGCTCGCCAGTACTACAACGATGCCGTCGCCAAGCTCAATACGCTGATCGTGACCCTGCCTTGGTTGCTGTTCAACGGCTTGGCAAAGGTCAGCAAGCGCGATTTCTACAAGGCTCCCGAAGGTCAGGCGACCCCACCGCAGGTGTCGTTCAGCTAGCGGATGCCGAACGGCAATGTGCCCGACGATGTGGCCATCGCTAGTCGACGGGTGTGAGTTCCGGACGCTTGGCAGTGACCTCGTCACCGGAACTTTGGCGCCGAAGTCGACGGGTAAGCCACGGGACCAGGTGCCTGCCGGTCCACTCAAGGTCCGCGCGAATGGTATGGATGAGGGATCGGGGCATCGTCGCGGGGAGTGGTTCCCGCCAGCCGTAATCGCCGATTTCGAGAGTGGTCGCAACGATGTTCGCGACGCGCTCGTGTCCGAGTTGATTGAGATGCAATCGATCCTCGTCCCAGAAACGAGAATCGTCGAATACTGTCTCCGGCCAGAAGTCCACGACGTAGCAGTCGTGTTCTTCGGCAAGGGCCAAGGTGATTTCGCGATATTCCGCGAGTCGAGATGAGACGGTGCGTAGCGCTCGGGAGCGTCGGCCCACATCGCCAAATGCGAACAGGAGCACGTCGGCACCCGAATCCCGGGCCGCAATGACGCCACTTTCCAGAAGGTCGCCGCTGACTCCCACGTCCCACTTCGGCCGCAGAACGTCGTTGACGCCACCGGCGATCGAGACCAGGTCGGGTTCCATCTCGAGCGCGAGGGGGAGTTGGTGGCCGATGATGTCATCAAGTTTGCGGCCTCGAACGGCAAGATTTGCGTACGTGAAATTGTCAGTGCGGGTAGCCAGCATTTCTGCGACGCGATCCGCCCATCCGCGGTGTCGTCCGTGAGGTAGACGATCTTCCAAGCCCTCGGTGAACGAATCCCCAACAGCGACAAATTTGTGCCAGGTCGTCACTTGGCTTCCCTTCTACGTCGACACAGGTCTCACTTAATGGTCGCAGATGGTCGCAGCGAGCTCGTCACCGCTTGAGTCGATGCGACCGTCTGGCCTACGCATCAAGCGAGTGATCAGGAGTTGGCCGAGACCGCGGACTTTCTGCGGGCTCATGCTTCAGGGCCCAGGTTCTGGTTCTGGTTTGGAGACGCCTACACGGCGTGGACTGACGCGGCAAGTTGGCCGACGATGGCGGCGTCGACGCCGGTGTTCGAGCTGCGGGTGGCGGAGCTGTGAATGTTGGTGGCACCGAGGGCCAACAATTTGTCGACGTTGTCAGGGCGAACCGAACCGCCCGGCATCATNNGATGAGTTCGCTGAGCAAGGCAGATCCGGCCATCGCGTCCGGCTCTTGTCCAGACGTAAGCAATCGAGTAAATCCCAAAGCCGCCAGTTGCTGATATGCCCTGATCGGCTCGTTCGCCTCGTCGAAGGCCCGGTGAAACGTCACTTCGATGGTCGGATTCGCCGCGCGAGCAATTCCCAACAACGTGGCACATCGGTCGATATCTACGTCTCCGGACGAATTGAGGATTCCGATCACGAGTCCGGGGAACCCCATAGTGGCGATGGTGTGCACGTCGTCGCGCATCGACGCGTACTCGAGGTCGTCGTAGTTGAAGTCGCCTCCGCGCGGTCGAACCATGGGAAAGACCGGGATCGATACAACGTCGATCGCTGAAATCAGCACACCGAGCGATGGGGTCGTTCCTCCCTCTGGGCGCCCGGCGCACAACTCAATGCGATCGGCACCTGCATGCTCGGCAATGAGCGCGTCTGAGACGTTGTAACAGCAGATTTCGAGTTCACGATGCACGTGCGGATTATTGCCGCGCCGATGGTTTGTTAGCGCGACACACCAACAAAGTGCGGTGCCAAGTCTGTTCTGGACGCAGGAGCATGGCTATGCTGACGCCAGACGCGCACGATCTTGCTCGGCATGTAGGACCAGCCGAGGTGTGGCTTGCAGGACGCTGGGGAAGGCGACCCTGACAGCTAGGAGATCTGCGGTGTCTGATTTTGCGCGCTCTGCAAACACGCAGAGCCATGGTTCGCCCCTCCTGAGGGGCGTGGTGTTTATTCATGCCTGCCCTCGTGCGCTCATGTCGCATGTCGAGTGGGCACTGACCAACCTGCTGGGTCCAGGGGTTCGCCTTGAGTGGTCGGCCCAGCCGGTGTTGTCGGGAACTCATCGGGCTGACGTTGGGTACAAGGCGCCACCAGGAACTGCCGGGCGGATTGCCAGTGAGTTGCGGGCGTTCCCGGGTCTGCGGTTCGAAGTAACTCAGGAGCCGAATGGAGCCATTGAGGGTGAGCGGTACGCCTGCACCCCGTCACTCGGGATCTTCCGGGCGGCGATGGGTCCCCACGGGGATGTCGTGGTTAATGAAGAACGGCTACGCGGAGCGTTGGCTCGCGCCGAGTCCGGTGCTGATCTGACTGCCGAAATCAACAACCTGCTCGGTGCTGCCTGGGACGCTGAGCTTGAGACCTTCCGGTACGCAGGAGAGGGTGCATCTGTGCGTTGGATGCACGAGGTCGGCTGAATCGGCGCGCCACACGTGGCGTGAACCCACAATGATGGGCGCGTGTCAGAGTCACTAGCGTCCGCAGAAGCGCAGACGGAGAAGGATCCACGCCGCTGGTGGGCGCTGGTAGCTCTGAGCCTTGCGGTGCTGCTCGTTGCGGTCGACAACACGATCCTTGCCCTCGCCATTCCAAGTTTGTCGGAAAGCCTTTCGCCAACTCCGACAGAGCTGCTGTGGATCGGCGACATCTACTCCTTCGTGCTCGCCGGGCTGCTGGTCACCATGGGCAACGTCGGTGACCGGGTCGGGCGCAAGAAGCTCCTCATGATCGGGTTGGTGGGCTTCGCCGTGGTTTCGGTCATCGCTGCATTTGCACCAACGGCTGAGGCCCTGATCGCGTCGCGGGCCCTGCTGGGTGTCGCCGGCGCGACCCTGATGCCGTCGACACTGTCATTGATTCGAAACACGTTTCTGGATGCGCGGGAGCGGACGAAGGCGATCGCTGTCTGGAGTGCCGTTGCGGCTGCCGGTGGCGGTCTCGGTCCGCTCATCGGTGGTGTCCTGCTTGAGCACTTCTGGTGGGGCTCGGTCTTCCTCGTCAACGTTCCCATCGTCATCGTGATCATCGGTATCGGTGCGTGGGCGCTTCGAGAGAGCAAGAACCCGAACCCGGGTCCGATCGACATTCTCAGCGTCGTCCTGTCGATGGTCGCGATCCTCGGAACGATCGCGGGCATCAAGGACATCGCGATCCATGGCTTCAGTGATCCGTATCCGTTCGCGTACCTCGTCATCGGGCTCGTTTCCGGTTACTGGTTCGTCCGAAGGCAGCTAACGCTGGAATCGCCGCTGATCGACATGGAGTTGTTCAAAGTCCCAGCCTTCAGCGGAGCGGTTGGCGCCGACTTGGTCAGCGTCTTCGGGCTGATGGGCGTCTACTTCTTCCTCGCCCAGCAATTCCAGCTCGTCCAGGGCGAATCGCCTTTGCAGTCCGGCTTCCAACTCCTACCTGCCGAACTTGCTGCGCTGGTCGGTGCTTTTGTCGCGGCGCGGGTGATTCGCAAGCTGGGTAGACGAGCAGCAGTGGCTGGTGGGATCGCTCTGGGTGCAATCGGATTGTTGGGCCTCGGAGTCCTTCACCTTGAAGGCAATCTGTTGGTCATCACCGCCATGGTCTGCGTGGGCCTCGGCTTTGGGTGTTCTCTCACGGCAACAGCCGATGCGATCCTTGCCGCTGCACCGCCGGAAAGAGCTGGAGCGGCAGGAGCGGTTTCAGAGACTGCGTATGAACTCGGCGCTGCGCTCGGGATCGCGATCCTCGGATCGATTCTGGGTGCGTGGTATCGCCATGTGATCGTGATTCCGCCCGGCCTTCCCTCCGATGCCTCGGCAGCCGTTGAGGAGTCGTTGAGTACTACCGTCGAAGCGGTTCAATCGGCCCCGGCCTCAATCGTCGAGCCGATGCTTGAAGCGTCCAAGGTGGCGTTCACTGACGCGTTGAGCGTGACCTGCCTCGTCGCTGGAGTGATCTGCGCGATCGCTGCCTACATCGCCTTGCGGGTATTGCCGACCAAGGAAAACGAGATCGAGCCGGTGGGCGATCATTAGTGGTGTGACTGCTGCAGATGCTGCCTCGACTGTGATCCAACGTTCCACCGACCGGTTCACCACTGCGGTGCCGTGGCTTGATTCTCATCACTGTTTCTCATTCGGGCCTCACTACGACCCCGACAACACTCACTTCGGGCTCCTACTGGTTTCAAATGATGACGTCGTTGCCCCAGGGACGGGATTCGACACGCATCCGCACCGAGACATGGAGATTGTCACCTGGGTGCTGTCGGGTTCTCTCGTCCATCAAGATTCGCAGGGAAACAACGGCGTGATCTACCCAGGATTGGCGCAACGCATGAGTGCTGGGCGAGGGATCCTTCACTCGGAAAAGAATGATTCCTGGACGCTCACCGGCACGCCCGCGCACTGCGAGCCAGTTCACTTCATCCAAATGTGGGTAATCCCGGATGCTCACGGCATCGACCCTGGCTACGAGCAACTCGACATCAATACGCAACTCGACGCCGGGGGATTGGTGGTGGTCGCCAGCGGGCTAGAACAGCACCGCAACGACCGAGCAATCCGGATCCGGCAGTCACAGGCGGGCCTATTAGCCGCCCGGTTGCAGGTAGGCGAACGACTGGTTCTACCCGATGCCCCCTTCTTGCATGTGTTTGTTGCCGACGGTGAAGTCGCGATCGAGGGCGGGCAGCACCTAACCGCTGGTGACGCGTGTCGGCTGCGGGATTCCGGAGGTATCCGGGTCACAGCAGGTGCAACAGGTGCCGAAATCCTGGTGTGGCAGATGTATGCCGAATTGGGCTGATCTCGTTGCCGAGCTAGCTGCGTTCGAGTGTGGTGGCCACGGCTTGCGGCGATCCGATCTGCTCGGCGAGCGCAACGATGATGCCTTCAGGTCCCCGCACGTAGCAGAGGCGATAGAGATCTTCGTACTGCGCAATGTCCCCCAGCAGGTCGGCGCCGCGGGACCGCAAGCGCGCGACCACGTCGTCGATGTCTTGCACGGCGAACATGATGCGGCGGATGCCCAAGGCATTCGGTGAGGTGTGCCCTGCACTAACGGACGCTGGTGATCGAAACCTGGTCAGTTCAATGCGGCTCTGCCCGTCTGGAGTGCGCATCATTGCGATGTCGACCTCGACGCCTTCGAGTCCCACAACTCGATCGACCCACTGCCCTTCGACTGGCATCTCGACCTCGAGTGCAAGGCCGAGCTCAGTGAAGAACGAGATGGCATTTGCTAGGTCGTCAACAACGATGCCGACGTGGTCCATGCGCAGAATCGTCATTGCCCCAGCCTAGTAGGGCGCGACTTGCGTCCCATTCATCCGGAGCGTTGGGCTACTCGATCACCGCGAATCAACGGTGGCACCAAGGCGCATCGCATCGCTGAGCTTGCGGGCTGCCTCCTTCACAGCCGGGCCGTACTTCTGGCCAGGGGACCGCGTCAGCCGCTCGATGGGACCGCTGATGCTGACTGCTGCGATCACCTGTCCTGATGCCCTCACGGGGGCAGAGACGCTGGCTACCCCAGGTTCGCGCTGCCCGACACTTTGGGCCCACTGCAGTTGCCGAACCTTCGCCAGCGCCGCCGCGGAGAACCGGGCTCCGCGCAGTTCCTGCTGAAGTGTTGCTGAGTCCTCCCAGGCGAGTAGGACTTGCGCGGCAGAGCCCGCTTTCATGGGTAACACCGTGCCGACAGGCACGGTGTCGCGTAGGCCCGAGGTGAGTTCGGCCGACGCGATGCACACGCGATGCTCGCCTTGGCGGCGGTAGAGCTGCGCGCTTTCCCCGGTGGCGGATCGCAGGCCGGACAGAATCGGACCCGCTGCTGCGATCAGGCGATCTTCGCCGCGAGCGGAGGAAAGTTCACCCAGGCGGGGGCCAAGTACGAAGCGCCCACTCGCGTCGCGGCCGATCATTCGATGATGCTCAAGAGCGATCGCGAGGCGATGGGCAGTTGGGCGGGGTAATCCGGTTGCTGCGGTCAGGCCTGCGAGGTTGGCAGGTCCAGCCTCCAAGGCGGTCAGGATCAGGACGGCTTTGTCGATGACGCCGACCCCGCTGCTAAAAGTGTCCATAAAGTGATACTGACATCTCAGTATGTGAGATAGCAACTCGCCTTTTGCGTTCGAGTGACGCACGCTGTACTCACCAAAGAACTCCGTTACTGGTGAAGGGAACTGGTCATGGCGAAGACGCTGGCCGAAAAGGTGTGGGAATCGCATGTCGTAGCTAGGGCTGAAGGTGAGCCAGATCTGCTCTACATCGATCTGCACCTAGTTCACGAAGTCACCAGTCCGCAGGCATTTGACGGGCTGCGCGCTGCCGGTCGACAGGTTCGTCGCCCAGACCTCACCATGGCCACTGAAGACCACAACGTGCCGACGGTTGACATCGACAAGCCGATCGCTGACCCGATCTCGCGTACGCAGGTTGAAACGCTGAGGCGCAACTGCGCGGAATTTGATGTACCCCTGTTCTCACTGGGCAACGTCGAACAAGGCATCGTTCATGTGGTTGGACCGCAGCTTGGGTTGACCCAACCCGGGATGACTGTCGTGTGCGGCGACAGCCACACTTCGACCCACGGTGCTTTTGGTGCACTGGCGTTCGGTATCGGCACCAGCGAAGTTGAGCACGTGCTCGCGACCCAGACACTGCCGCTGAAGCCGTTCAAAACGATGGCGATCACCGTCAATGGGCAACTCCCTGACGGGGTGACGGCGAAGGACCTGATCTTGGCCGTGATCGCTCAAATCGGTACTGGCGGGGGTCAGGGTTACGTTCTGGAATACCGCGGCGAGGCAATCGAGGCGCTGTCGATGGAAGCGCGTATGACGATCTGCAACATGTCGATTGAAGCCGGAGCGCGGGCGGGAATGATCGCCCCAGACGAGACGACCTTCGAGTTCCTCAAGGGTCGCGAGCGCGCACCGTCCGGCAAGGCGTGGGACGAGGCTGTCGAAGCTTGGCGGCTATTGGCCACTGACGCTGATGCGGAGTTCGACGCCGAAGTTGTGGTGGACGCCTCAACCCTGAGCCCGTTTGTCAC
>DMNR01000313.1 GCA_003452655.1 Actinomycetota bacterium
CGTCTACATGTCGGCCACGATCGCCGACGACAGCGAGATCGTGCGTACCTTTGACGCCGATCCCAAGTTCGTCAGCGAAGCACTGACATCGCGTTCGCTGGCCGGCGTGAGCGAGCGCATGATCCTCATCCCGAATCTCATGCCCTTCAGCTTCAAGGTTCGCGAGGCAGTCGACACGCTCTTGGAATGGACGACGGACAAGCGCAACCTGGGTGCGATCGTGCTGGTACCCTCGAATCTTGCCGCGGAGAAATGGAAGGAGACCGCCACATTCGCGGACGGCTCGGCTGAAGTTCAAACTCAAGTCGACGCGCTGCAAGATGGATCGTCACGCGGGCCCGTCGTGTTTGCAAGCCGCTACGATGGCATTGATCTACCGGGTGATTCGTGCAGGCTTCTCGTCATGGAAGGATTGCCCTCCGGCACATCCGACTACGAACTGCTTCGCGCGAGCTCGCTGTACGGTGGCGCGACGATCTCGCGGATGCTCGCCCAGCGGATCGAGCAGGGCATCGGCCGTGGTGCGCGCGGGTCGGGGGATCATTGCGTCGTGGTGTTGATGGGGGCTGATCTCGCAGGATGGATCGCCAAGGATGCGAACTTCAGGCTGCTGACGAGTGCGACGCGCGCCCAGCTCGATATGGGGTCCACTGTCAGCAAGGCGGTGAAGGACCTGAAGGATCTGGCCAAGACGGTTGGCAAGAGCTTTGACCGCGACTCGGACTGGGTCGAATACCACGCAGAGACTCTCGCGGAGGAAGTCGAGAGCGAGGCCGCCGATCCCGAGCGGTTCGACCAGGCAGCAGACGAACGCAAGGCGTTCAATCTGTGGCACGACGGGTATCACCAAAAGGCTGTCGCTCGCATCGAGAAGTCGCTCGAGGCGGCGAAGGCGCTTGACACCCAGACGCGCGGATGGTTGCAGCAGTTCGCAGCGCGCATTGCCAACCAGTGGGGTCAATCCGATCGGGCCGAGGACTTGCAACGGGAGGCCTTTGGTAGCAATCGCAACTTGCTTCGTCCCAAGGTCCCGCCTCCCTACCGCGCGCTTCCAGCTCCCGGGAAACAGGCCAGCGCGATCGCCGAGGCCATCAGTAGTTACCGCATGCGGCGTGGATTCCTGCAGCGCTTCGAGGACGTCGTCGCACACCTGCACGCGTCCGCATCAGCGAACCAGTTCGAACAGGCGCTGACTGAACTGGGTAGCATGATCGGCCTGACGGCCGAGCGGCACGACGCGCATGGGGTCGGCCCCGACGTCCTGTGGCTTCTTCCGAACGCGGTTGGCTGGATCATTGAAGCCAAGAGCCGGAAGAGCGAGAAGAATGCTCTCACGAAGGAGGAGCATGGACAGTTGCTGGTCGCCGAGAAATGGTTCGACCAGCACTACGCGGATTTCGAGGCTGTGCGCGTGTCAGTGCATGCCACGAACAAGGCGACCAAAGCAGCCGCGGCCTCCGCCTCGTATGCACTGACGTACGAGAAGCTTGCATCCTTGGTATCGGACGCGAGGGCGTTGTTCACGAAGTTGTGCGAATCGCAGCTGACAGCGGTGGAACTGGTCAGTGAGTGCGCACGGGAACTGGCGCGCACCCCTGTTCAAGCCGAGCGGCTGCGATCGACATATCTTGTTCGGTTTGTCGACGAATGAGCCTGGGACTTCTCGGCTCGTCATCAGTTGCCCACCAGCTGAACTGCGGACAGGTGCATCGATGTGATGCATCCTTGGGTGGGCCGGAATCCCGATGAACTGAGATCGACGTCCACCGCGAACAGTAAGGTGTGCGACGGGTGCCGGTAGGCCTCCGGATGCAGGCTGAGTGCCGGAGCGTCGACGAAGGACGCCTCCGCACTTGGCGACGACATGAGGGCGTCTGCATCGCTGCCAGTTGAGTCGTCGGCTTGTTCCGGGATCCACCAGGGGTGTTGATCACAGTCGGTGCTGAGCGCGAACGGGTGCGCTGATGCCGTTGCTGGCTCGGGCTGCGTCGGCCATGACTGAATGTTTGAAACTGAACCAATGCCAGTGGTCAAGTGGTCGTGGGACTCACCTCGAGCAGCATGAGCCGAGGCCGCTCTGGTTGAGCGTCACCGATCGCAGCGTTTCCTATGTCCAGAAAGGAAGTCGGTCCCCAGATCGTGCCGGCTTGGCGTTGCGGACCAGATTGCCGCTTCTTCGAGAAGACGGCGGCTTTCAGGCGCGTCGACTTGGGCGGTGGGGGCTGTTGGGCTGGCAGCCGGGCCTCCTCGCCCGCCCCTGTTCGATCCGAGGCCTGTCGACGGCTGGTGGGTTCGATCTCGGTGCGGCGCTGAGGAGCATCACCGGCGTCGGCGCGAGATGAGTGCCGGCCGCCGTCAGAGGACGGGCCTTCGCGCAGGGGACGGCCGAGCTCGCGCAGTCTGAGTCGCAGGCGTTCCAGCAGGGTGTTCACCAATCGCCTCCTGACCTCGAGGTGGACATTCACGCGACAGGGTCGCGGTTCGGTGTTGACCTGGTGACTATGCAAGGAGGTTGGTGCTCCCGTCCAACTGAAACGAACCATCAGACCCCCTTCGAAACCAGCCGCCACCGAGATGCATGGATGCATGGATGACCCCTGACGTCGACGGATCAGGGCCGAGGGGTTCGTCAGCTCAGTCGGCTCGTCGACCTGGCCGCCGACCTTGAAGATGCAGAACCGACTCGTATCGTGATCAGGTAGCAACAGCGACAAGGAGCATGCGATGAGTGGCGAACTGCGCGACGAAGACATGGAAGCGGTGGAGGCATGCGACGCGCCGGCCACGCCAGCCCGCGAGATCCCCGACCTTCCCTTCGGTGTGACCCGCGGCGTGAGC
>DMNR01000094.1 GCA_003452655.1 Actinomycetota bacterium
CCGTCGGTTGCCCCGTCGCCGACCTACTCACTGTGGCACAGGTCACGTTCTCCTGCCCGCCGAATCGGCGCGAGCGGGCGGGCGAAGTCAGGTGCGACGTTTCGGTTGGGCGTGTTTCACTGAATGATGCCCAACGAGCAGCCGCGCCAGTCAGTCCCCGAGATGGACATCGGGCTCGGGGCGGTCGAGGCTGCCGATGCGGTTCCGCCCAACGTTGAAGAGCGACGCGCCACTATCGCAGCCACCGCTGGCTCGCTCGCAGGCGCATTCTCGCCGGGTTACCTCAACCTCACGCGTGACGATTGGCCGGGCTGAGCCGGCGTGGTCGCCCACGCGGGCAGCGCAGCGGGCCGGTTGCTGGCCGACCCGGCAGGGCTAACTGATGCTTTGTCGGTGGCGGTGGACCGTCGAGGATTCATCCCGCGCCATGACCGGGGACGGGTGCTGGTCGATGTCACCACGATGATCACCGGAGGTGGGGAAGCGACCACCGACATTGACACCTTGCGTCACCAACAGGGCATGCTTGGTGTTGTGGCCTCGGCGCCCGCGGGCCTGATCGAATTGCGCCGCTCGACCGAACCCTGAACCAACGCGGCAATGACATGCTCGCCTACTCCGGCCGACTCGGCACATCCATTGCCCCACTGAAGCCCTCAACGGCCGACTCGAACCTACGCGGTGGCGCGCTCGGATTCCGCAGCCTCTCCAACTACATCGCCCAGCCCATACTTGAGGCCGGTGGCTATGGGCCGCTGCGGCACCTCGACTGCGATGACCTTCTTTCGACGCGACACGACCAGGCGCGTAGTGTAGCGTTCGATTTTGTTGGCGGAGTTAGGAATGCAGGGTGGGCGAGGTTTCCATTCGATCCTTGATCGAGCAAGTCCAGCAGGGCCAGATCAGAGTCCCGGCGTTCCAGCGAGGTTTCGTCTGGGACCCGGACCGGATCGCGTTCCTGATGGATTCTATCTATAAGGGCTACCCATTCGGGTCAGCGATCCTGTGGCAAACAAAAGAGAAACTCAACGCCGAACGAAAGCTTGGTCCGTTCGCGCTTCCCGAACCCACGGCTGATTTCCCTATCAGCTATGTACTAGATGGCCAGCAGCGACTGACCTCGATTTTCGGGACATTCCAGACCGACCTGACCCCAGAGGGCGATGAGACCTGGCCAAAGATCTACTTCGACCTGACGGCCGGGGGCGATCTGCAGGAGAGCCAGTTCCTCGCCCTCGAAGACTCGGACGTCGATACCGCCCGGCACTTCCCTATCGGCACGTTCTTCGATACAACTGCCTACAGAAAGGCGACCAAAGGGTTCACGGACGATCAGGCCGAGGTCATCGACTCTGTGCAGGCGATCTTCAAGGAGGCGAAGATCCCAACGCAGGACATCGTCACCGACAATAGGGGCAAGGTTGCCATTGTCTTCGAGAGGGTCAACCGGTTGGGCGTGGAGCTTGACGTGTTGCAACTACTGTCTGCTTGGACCTGGAGCGATGAGTTCGACCTGCAGACCAGATTCAGCGACCTCGCGGCCATTCTCGCCCCGTTTGGATTCGGCGATGTCGGCGACGACTCGAACCTCCTCTTGCGCTGCTGCGCCGCGGTCGTCTCAAACGATGCGTCACCGAACACTCTCATGAACATGAGGGGCACGGAGGTGCGGGATCGCTTCGATGAAATTGAGAATGGAATTCAAGGAGCGATCGATTTCGTGCGAACGCATCTCAAAGTCGAGAAGCTCAGTAACCTTCCTTACCCGGCCGTGCTCGTGCCCCTGACCGCCTTCTTTGCTCACAAAGATGGAAAGTCCATAAAGCTTTCGGACGAACAGCGCGCAACCCTAATCCGCTGGCTCTGGCGATCCTTCTTTTCTCGCAGGTTCAGCGCTGGCGTTCTGCGAAACCTAAAGCGCGACATCGAGGAGACGGTAAAACTCCGCGAGGGTAGGCCGTCCGCCCTGGCCGACATCGTGGTCAACTTGACTGACGACTTTTTCCTTGAGAGGCGATTCTCCATCGCAGCCGTCGACACTAAGACTTTCGTTCTGCTGCTCGTTAGTGCGGCGCCGCTTAGTTTTGTCTCGGGATCGCCAGTGGCCCTTGCCGCAGTGCTATCCACGTACAATCGATCAGAATTCCATCATCTAATGCCGCAGGCGTTCCTGGCCAAGGGGGACTTCGAAGCTTCTTCCATTAGCGTTCTCGCAAACTTCGCAATGATCTCTGCCGCAGACAACAAAGTGCTCGGCGGTGTCGCGCCGAGTATCTACGGAAGCCGCATGCCTGGCGCAAAGACCGGCGAGATCCTCGAGCGCGCGATCTGTCCCATGGAACTCTTCAGTGACGATTTTTCAACCTTTTTGCCACTCCGGGCGTCCGCGCTCACCGCTCTGGCCAACGCGCGTATGGCTTGAACACACCCGCTCAACGCACCCCTTAACATCGCCCGTTCATGGCGGCGACGTTACGGTCGGGCGACGCCGGCTCCAACACGACCGCCGATCACCTCGACGTGCTCGCCCGGGGCATGGGCCAGGTCCCCGCCTCGTACCGGCGGAAGGTGCTGCTGCGGGCCGACGGGGCCGGCGCCTCTCGCGGCCCGCGGCCCGCTGGCCAGGGTCACCGACTGAACACCGCCGCCAAGCGCGGCGCTCGGGGCCCGTCGGTGGAAGACAGCGTGGGGTCACGATCACCGAGTCGGTCCGGGACGCGATCACGTTGG
>DMNR01000449.1:0-297 GCA_003452655.1 Actinomycetota bacterium
TTGTTGGGGCAGTCAAGGTCTTCTTTGATTTCACGCTTGATCCTTCACTGATAGAGGGCAAGTATGGGGCCGTGTGGGTGTCGCGACATCGCTCCTATTGGGACGGAGTCTTAATAGGTGCAATATCGGAACGTTCTTACCCGGTAACGAGCGCAACATGGCGTCGCCCGTTCCCTCTTGGCTGGTTTCTTGAGGGATTCGGAGTGATATGGGCTGATGGCGGGGCGGTCGATAACAGTGTCCGCGTCCTCAAGCGCGGCGGTGTCGTTTGGTTCGCGCCTAGGGGTTTTGAGGGTC
>DMNR01000449.1:368-2754 GCA_003452655.1 Actinomycetota bacterium
CGAGGCGCAAGGCGGGCCTGAATGTCAAGAGGGGAACAGGAGCAGTATTCGCGGCGCAGCGGGCACGCGTACCAGTAGTGGTGGTGGGCATCCAATACAGTCGAGGATCGATGTTCCGTAGAAGCAGGGTTGTGATCTGGTCGGAACGAGTGTTTGATATTGGAGGAACGGCGCCTGAGGGTATTGCACTAGCCTTAGATCAGTCGCTGGATGCCATTTAGTGGTGACTCATTCCTTTGGTTCTCAATGAATGCCCTAAGTTCCAGCTGATAGCCTTATCGAGGGGGGGATATTGCGGGGGTCATGACTACGTATGATGTAGTCCACAGCGTGCTCGGTGGTTGCGTCGTGTTGTAACGCTTCTTTGAAGTAGCGAAGTCGGACCTCATTCTCTTCGAGTAGCTGCGACCACGTCTTCGCCCAGATGCGCACGTTGCTCCAGCTGGCGATTTGTCCCAGCGGGCGGTTGGGATCGCTTGCATCCAGTTCGACTGTCTTTTCGAGTCCAGTAGATATCACCCAGAAGTCCCATGTGACATTCAGTGCGTGGAACTGTGGGTCGTTTACAACCGCTTGCGCGTAGCTCTTCAGTTGTGCGACCTCTTTCTGGCTAACCTCCACGTCGGGGCGCTTNNCCAAGTGTTCGCGCGCCGCAACCCCCCTTCGCTGACGTGAAAGCATGAGGTCGACGATTCCACGCGTTCCGTCGCTCCGGCGAACCGGGTTGCTTGGCTTGGTGATCTTGGCGCCAGGCGGTCGCAAGATGGCCAAGTGGCGCGCGAGTACTTCATCAAGACCTTTGTCGCTGGCGAGCAGAAGGTATTCGTCCCCGAAAACCCACATCTCGTTCTCGAGAATCCGGTGCAGCTCCTTGCGTTCCTTTACCAGTTTCGAGATGGATGGTTCGAATACCATTTTGCGTAGGGCGGCGAGGAAGTCGAGCCGGTTCATCAGAATCGTGTTGGCCTCGATTAGCTTGGAAATGCTGGTGCGCTTTAGGAGGTTGTTGAGATCTTCGATGTCCCGCTTGGGGAGGGGCATGATTTTGTCGATTACTTCTGGGAGTGAGCCCGGGTCTGTTGCCACCACAGCACGCAGGAGACCGAGTGTGGTGCGCCGAGCCATTTGTGCTTTTGGTAGTTTCCGAGCAATGGTGGTGGCCACGAAGTCGAACGTTTCGCGCTCGGCGCGGTCGGCTTCAGTTGCTGGCTCTGCGGTGTAGGGGTAGTCGCCAGAGTCCTTCCATTTTCTTACCTGATCCGCCCTTCGGTCCTTTTCGCGGGCTTGGAAGTGGAGTTTGATGCGTTCCCGTGCGGCCTCGAGAACGTCTGCGAAGTCCCCGGCCTGGAGTTCCGCGAGGAGCAGCTGGTCCGATCGACGCCCGAACTCACTCCAGATAACGTAGGCGGTGTAGTTGAAGCCGGGCGTGTGAATGTCGGGGGTTACCGTCTCCAAGACTGACCCGGTGACGTCGCAAAGATGTATCGCCCTGCCAGGGTCATTTGTCCATTCGATGATGCGCAGAATGGGGGAGTCGCCATCCTCGCCTGGGAAGCCCACCAGCTCGTAGTCCTGGCGAAGCTCCTCAACCGAGGCTGGATCAAGCGCGTGTCCATCGAAGATGATCTTCACGCCAGGGTTGCCAGTGAGGAAGAGGGCGAAAGTCGCCGTGATGCGGTGGCGGGCGGAGTCGTTTGTTATTCGGTTGACGTGCGGGGCGGGATCCTCGGCTGCGAAAATGGTGCCGGTTGCTTCGTCGTCCACGACTGGGGTCTCGATGGGATCAAAGTTGGTAGGGTCTGATTGACGCCCGCTGACGGTAATTCGTTTCATCGCTCCCGTGGCGTCGAGAGCGGTGGTCGTCCACGATATGGAGTTGCCAAGGGCAAAGCCGCGGATACGTCCTTGACCGTTCGCGCCGTTCATACGGCGTTTCATCGTGGGAGAAATCTTGGCGGTGGCCTTCCAAGATCCGCCCAAGTGCTTGAATGCGGACGGTATTGCCTCAGGCGCCATCCCGTGGCCGTCGTCCTCCACCGTTACGCGCTCTACACCCTCGAGGGAGTTGCGTTCGATGACAACCTGGACGTTCATCGCTTCCGCATCGAGCGAGTTCCAGATCAACTCGATGATTGCTTGCACTGGGTTGTCCCGATGAGCGAGCCGCAGCACCAAGTCGTCCTTGGCGTCGATGTGCAACCGTTGCATGAGGGCAGTCTGCCGTAGGGTACCGACAGGAGTGGGAGGACGGCCGTTTCCTGCGAGCCTGGCTGAGCCGAGGATGGCTCATTGCTCGAAGCGTGGTCGGCCGTGTGTGTCGCGTCGTGGCACGCCCGACCGCTCGAGGGCATCACGTATGGCGCTGTGGTCACGGCCGAGCTGCCGG
>DMNR01000031.1 GCA_003452655.1 Actinomycetota bacterium
CACGATGATGGACCCGCAGCAGCGCATTTGGGGATTCGAGACAAACTTCGGCGGACTCGCAGAGCTGGCGTTGGTGAAGAGCAACCAACTCATGCACAAGCCTGAGCACCTGACGTGGGAAGAAGCTGCCTGCCCCGGGCTCGTGAACTCCACCGCCTACCGTCAACTCGTCAGCCGCAATGGTGCCGGTATGAAGCAGGGCGACAACGTCCTCATCTGGGGCGCGTCTGGTGGGCTCGGTTCGTACGCCACGCAATACGCGCTCAACGGCGGGGCAACGCCTGTCTGTGTCGTTTCATCTCCCGAGAAGGCGGAGATCTGCCGAAAGATGGGCGCCGAACTCATCATTGATCGCGCGGCCGAGGGCTACAAATTCTGGAAAGACGAGACCACCCAAGATCCGAAGGAATGGCAGCGGTTCGGTAAGCGCATTCGCGAACTCACGGGCGGCGAAGATGTCGACATCGTGTACGAACACCCAGGCCGCGAAACATTCGGCGCAAGCGTGTATGCAGCACGCAAGGGCGGCACGATCGTTACCTGCGCCTCGACCAGTGGCTACATGCACGAGTACGACAACCGCTACTTCTGGATGAATCTCAAGCGGATCATTGGTTCCCACTTTGCAAACTACCGCGAGTCCTACGAGGCCAACCGGCTCGTCGACAAGGGAATGATCCACCCGACCCTGTCGAAGACCTTCTCGTTGGCCGACACAGGTGAGGCGGCACTCGAGGTTCACCACAACAAGCACCAGGGCAAGGTCGGTGTGCTGTGCTTGGCCCCCGAGGAAGGTCTCGGCGTCAGGAACCCGGAGAAGCGAGCCAAGTTCGAGAAACAAATCAACCGTTTCCGCGATCAGTAAAGACCTCAACATGCAGTGAGGGCCCGCACCGGTACGTGGTGCGGGCCCTCACTGCATGTTGGTCGGCTACTTCTTGGCTGGAGCCTTCTTAGCTGCTGCCTTCTTGACCGCAGGCTTCTTGGCAGCGCCCTTCTTGGCCGGAGCCTTCTTAGCCGGAGTGGCACTTGCCGGCGCGGGAGCCGCAGGAGCGGCCTTTGAGCCACGCTTAGCCGCCCGTTCTGCACCAAGTTTGCAGATCTCATCGAAGCCGGAGAGGATCCCAGCCAACAGCACGTCGACATCTTGCGCGTGCTCACCGTCGCCGGTAATCCCGATGTTGAGATCGTGCTTGTAGGACGTGATCCCGACGATGATCCGCATCGATCCCTCAATCGGAATGATCGGGATGTTCCCCTTTGCCGGGTGACCCATGAAGTACAGGTCAATCATCGGCCCAGGCACGTTCGTGACCAGAGTTTCGCTGAACAGTTCAGTACCGACACCGGCTTTTGCCATCACGTATTCCTGCACGGGCGCAGGGATGACTTTCTGGCTCGCCTTGAGCATCTGGTCACTGATGACCGGAAGCATGCTGCGCTTGGCGTGTTTGGTCGATTCCTTGATCTGGCGCATGCGCTTGACCGGGTCCATATCGCCGAGCGGAAGGGGCGCGGGCAGAATGCTGACCTGGTTGTTGGCTGCGAAGTCACGACGCAATGAAACCGGCATGACGGCCCGCAATGTCCGACCGTTGGGGTTAACGCCACGCGACTCCAGCAACTTGCTGAATCCGATGGCAACGGCCGCCAACACCATGTCGTTGATCGTCACGCCCTTGAAGGACTTGCGCGCCAACTTCACGTCGTCGAGGGAGAACTGCCCACCGACCCACTTACGGTGATCGCTCACTGGACCGGTCAATTCAGTGGGACGACGCGGAGCCATGCTGACCATCGAACGGATCGTGTCTGGTGACGTGGCAATCAATTGGCCGAGCGCCTCGAGGCTCATCTCAATCGAGCGCAGGGCCTTCGCGACAGCAGCGTCAACGGGACCATCCGTCTCGATCGCCTCGTCCTCGCGCTCCTTGGGAGTCATCATCTTCTTGATCCCGGCGGCGAGGCGGAACGAACCATCAGGAGTGACATCGATGAGTTCCCCAAGCAGGATCAGCGCGCCTTGCCCGTGAGCGATGCTGTGGTGCAAGCGAATGATCACAGTCCACTCAGTCGTGGAGTAGCCGGACACCACGGTGGCGTCCCACAAAGGCCGATTACGGTCCATCGGACGTTCCATGATGGCGCCCACGACGGGATCGAAGCTCTCGCCGGGCTTCAACTTCACGCCGTCAATGTGGTACTCAAGATCGGGCTCGACATCCACCCATTTGGCTTGGCGAACCTTCGTGCGACTCGACACCACCTTCTGACGGAAGCGCGGCATGTCCTTGATGCGCTCACGGAAGTAGCTGCGAACCTCCGCCAGCGTTGGTGCCTTCCCCTCAATCATCATCGCGCTGCCTACCGCGACCGAAGGCCCAGACTTCTCAATGTCAAGGAACATAGAGTCCATCGAACTCAGGCGATCCATACCAAATCCCTACCGTCTCATCTGCCGAAATCGTGAGCACCTGTGGTGACCACATGTTGATTACCGACATTTCAGCGCAAATAGGGGGTCGTTCGCCTGTTCGGACTACCCAACCGGCGGTGCAATGACTGTCAAGCACCCTCTGAGGCACGTGTGCAGAAGGCTACGACTGCGTTTCGCCACCGAATTCATCGGTCAACCACTCACTCATCGCCAGGGTTACTACGACGGGATTTTCCAGCGGGGTCAGGTGACCAGCGTCGGGAATCTCGATGAGTGTGGCCTGGCGCGCTGCCTCCGCCATAGCGACGGCGTCGCTGGGTGGCGACAAGACGTCCTCCGAGCCGACGATCACCAAGATTGGACCCGCAAACTCATCGAGCACGTCAAACGAATCTGGTCGGGCAGCCATTGCCCGCTGGATCCAGGCGATCGTCGCCGGTGGACAATCTGCGATCTGCTGGCGCACACGCGCCTCGACGTCAGGATGACCGGTGACGGTTGAGTCGCTGATGAGTTTGGGCATCATTGCATCGGCGACCCACGCCGATCCCTCTGTCTCCACGCGATCCGCAAAGTCGAGACGGCCCTGTGCGCCGGGCGCCGGGTCCGCGCCCGCTTTCGTGTCGACGAAGACTAGGCCAGCCACGCGCTCGGGGTAGCGTCGCGCCAGATTCATCGCGACGTAGCCTCCCATCGAGACGCCAGCAACCACCGCCGACCCAGCGCCGGTTTCCGCAATTAGTTCCGCCACGTCGTCGGCCAAGACATCGAGGTCCGGCCGGGATGGCAACTCGGCACGGTTGGTCCCGAATCCACGCAGGTCGGGAACGATCGGGTCAAGACCCTGCTCTCGTAGTTGGTGTGCGACGTCCTCCCAGAGGCGTGCATCCACCGGGAATGCGTGCAGCAGGATGACGGGTGGCAGCGCCATTACGGCATCACCGAGAGACCGCCGTCGACGATCAACTGCTGGCCGGTCATGAAGCTCGATGCATCGCTGGCCAGGAACACCGCAGGTTCAGCGATCTCGTGGGCCATTCCCCACCGCTGCATCGGCACGCGACTGAGCAACGAGGTCTCTGTCGAGTCATCGACGCGCAGGAAGTCGGTTAGGTCTGTTTCGATCCAGCCGGGAACCAATGCGTTGACTCGAACACCCGCGTGAGCCCATTCGATCGCGAGTGACTTGGTCAGCGACGAGACCGCCGCCTTCGCAGCACCATAGTGAGACATGAAGGGGGTACCTGCCAGCGAGGCAACACTCGATACGTTGATCACAGACGCGGAGTTCGCCGCCTGCAGATGCGGCGATGCTGCCTGACAGGCGTGAACGATCGATTCCACGTTCAGGCTGAACGTCTTCTGCCAGCCTGAGAAACGCATGTTGGCCATAGGCGTTGAGAACGAATTTCCGCCGGCGTTGTTCACCAAGATGTCGATGCCATCGAGCGCCAGTGCGGCCGCGTCAACAGCCGCACGCACGGCATCACCATCGAGCACGTCGGCAGGGACGATGACGGCCTTGCGACCGTGAGCTTCAATCTCCGCTGCTACCTCACCCAGCTTGACCTCATCGCGAGCGCTGATTGCCACGTCGGCACCGGCAGCGGCGTAGGAAACGGCGATCGCCCGACCGATTCCGCGCGAAGCTCCAGTTACGAGGGCTTTGCGCCCATCAAGTCGAAATGTCACAGGTCCGTCCACCTTTCCATGGGGCCCTCCCACTCATCGGGAAGACCAGCTGGGTGTTGTTCGAAATACCTTGGATTGACTGCCCGAACGATCTCATTGAGCACGAATTGGACGGAAGGCTCCCCCACCCATAGGTGCTTGGCGCCACTGCCGGTGAGTAGCTGTGTTTGCGGAATTGCGGCGAATCGCTCGCTCGCTGCAACTGGGCGTAAGTAATCATCGAACTCCGGTATGAGCGCGACGAGTGGGTGCCCGGTCGCAGCCCACGCCCGCAGCTCTACCTCCTGCGAGAAACGCAACGGCGGACTGATCAGCAGCGCGCCTGAGATGGGCGTAACTTCGGGATGTTTGAGGATCACGTCAGTACCGAATGACCAACCCACGAGCCAGGGTGTCGGCAGGCCGCGTTCGACGGCGACATTGACGGCCGCTGCTAGGTCTAGGCCCTCGGCCTCGCCGGAATCGAAGTGACCCTCACTGGCGCCACCGGCCGAACCTGTTCCTCGAGTGTTGAAGCGTAGGACAGCGATGTCAGCCAAAGCAGGAAGACGCCACGAGGCCTTCCGGAGCAGATGGGAATCCATCATCCCGCCATGCGTCGGCAACGGATGAACCATGACGATCGTGGCAACGGGTTCGGCATCGAGAGGAACAGCGAGCTCACCGACAAGGCTCAGCCCATCCACGGTGTGCAATCGCATGGGTTCCCGCCTCGCGGGCAGGACGCTGTTTGCTCGGATCTGCGCCGAGGGGGCCTCAGCCATGAGTTCTCCGCCAGCACGCCGTGTGCCAATGGCGCCGATCTTCGACACCACTGGACCAGCCCTCTTGCCAAGCGACAATGTGGGGCGTTCCAGCAGCGATGTCTTGGTTGCAGCTAGGACAGATGTAGGACTTGCGCGCCGCCTGACCACTCACGGGCTGCATCACCCAGTCGTCACCGTCATGCCCGACACTCATGACAGACAGGCTAGCTGTAGGAGATGAAACCCTCGCCGGTCTTGCGACCGAGCTTGCCGGCTGCCACAACCTCAACCAACCCCTTGGCAGGCGTGTAGCAACTATCACCGAAGGCATCAAGAATCGTCTCTTCGATCGCCAGCGACACGTCATTGCCAACAACGTCAAGCAACGAGAACGGGCCCAGCGGAAGCGACTGCCAGGCCTTCATCAACGGATCGAAAGCATCAATCGTGGTGAGTTGGTCGTCAACGGCGATCACCGCATCGTTGAGGTATGGGAACAGCAGGAAGTTCACGATGAATCCTGCGCGATCGCCACAAAGCACAGGGTGCTTTTTCACGGCCTTGCAAAGTGCCACCGTCGTGTCCGTAACGTCCTGCGCGGTTGCCGAACCCGAGACGACCTCGACCAATTTCATAACCGGGGCCGGGTTGAAGAAGTGCATGCCGATGACGTCGGCGGGGCGGCCAGTCTCAGCGGCAAGGACATCGATGCTCAGGCTTGAAGTCGTGGTTGCCAAGATCGCGCCGGGCTTGCAGACGCGGTCAAGGGTGCGGAACAGTTCCTTCTTCGTTTCTAGGTCCTCGACAATTGCCTCGACGACGATATCGACGCGACCAAGGTCTTCGTGGGCGGTGGTGCCGCATACACGGGCCAGAATGGCGGTCTTGTCTTCCTCGGAGAGCTTGCCCTTCGACACCGCCCGATCGAGTGATTTCTCCAATGCCGCACGAACCTTGGCAACCTTCTCGTCGCTGCGCGCGACGTAAACGACGTCGTATCCCGACTTCGCGAAGACCTCGATGATGCCGGTTGCCATAGTGCCGGTACCGATAACGCCGACCAACTTGATCTCGCGCGTGGCACCTGCGGCAGCCGAATCTGCAGCATCCTCGGCAACGACGTCGGCCGAGCCCGCACCGGCGAACGTGTAGAAGCCAGATCCGCTGGTCTCGCCGAGGTTGCCAGCGTTCACACGATCAGTGATCGCTGCCGAGACCTTATGGCGACAATCGCCACTGGCTTCGTAGAGCACATCGAGGATCGCCGCGGCCTTGTCGAGGCCGATCGCGTCGAGTTGACGCAGTGGACCGACCGGGTAGCCGCAGCCGAAGCGCATCGCCGCATCAATGTCGTCGCGGGTCGCGTAGTCCTGCTCCAGCATCGTTGCTGCCTCGTTCAGGTACGCAAACCACACCGCCGCTGCCAGCGCTGCTGAACCCGAGCCGACGGGACCCTCTGGGCCCTTGACCTCAACGCCAGTCCCGCCGAGCACGCCAGCAATCGCCGCGCTTGAATCCGAAACTCCGTTGAGACCTGCTTTGGTGTCCGAGGCCATCATTTCTCCTACCGTCTTAAACGCCTGCTACGAGTGAGTGGTTCGGCCGAGAGCCGCCAACGAGTGTGACAAACGCCTTTGACGAGACGATCACGGGCCGGCCAAACATGGCGCGCGTCACGAACGAGTGTCGACTTTAGACCTAACAAGATCACGGGTTTGGGCGCGCGGAACCGATGTTCTCTGCCCAGCGCGAGGCCTTGGCAACCAATGATGTGCGGTCAACGTCAACCAATTCACCTGTCCGCACCCGCCGATTTCCGTCAACCCAAACGTCAGTGACCTGACTGCGAGTTGTGGTGTAAACCAACTGCGAGATCGGGTTGTACAGCGGCTGGCTAGACCATTCATCGAGTGAGACAGCAACCACGTCTGCTCGTTTTCCAACCTCCAGCGAGCCGATCTCGGCGTCCAACCCGAGCGCCCTTGCCCCTCCCATGGTTGCCAAGTAGAGGGCTTGGGGTGCCGGCAGCGAGGCCGCATCGTTCGACACGGCTTTGCTGAGCAATGCCGCAACGCGAACTTCAGCCAATAGGTCAAGATCGTTGTTGCTCGCGGCTCCATCAGTCCCGAGTGCCACGTTGACCCCCGCGCGCAAGAGGTCGTCGACACGGCAGAAACCACTCGCGAGTTTGAGGTTCGACTCAGGGCAGTGAACGATCGATGAGCCCGCTCGCGCCACCGCCTCGATATCGTCATCGGAGAGGTGCACCATGTGAGCCGCGACCAGTCGTTCGTTGAGGAGCCCAAGGCCTTCAAGTCGTTGCAGCGTCGCCAACCCGTAGGTGCCGATCGAGGCGGCATCCTCTCCGCTGGTCTCGCACACATGCATGTGAATTCGGGCGTCGAGTTGCTCAGA
The DNA here is from genome assembly GCA_003452655.1 of Actinomycetota bacterium. Classification (GTDB taxonomy): domain Bacteria; phylum Actinomycetota; class Actinomycetes; order S36-B12; family UBA10799; genus UBA10799. The sequence goes on from DMNR01000031.1 coordinate 7,291, forward strand.
AAGTTCAGCGATCCTAATGAGAGGCTCGTCGGACACGGTGTACGGGGCATGTGGCGCAAACGCTGTTGTGACCAGGCTCTGCCCCGCAAGATCGGCGCGCATCACCAAACCCTTATCGATGCACTCGTTGGCGTTGGCCGCGTAGCTGTTCGCCATATCGAAGCAGATCATTCCGGCAACCATGCGGATGCCGAACTGCAGCGAAGCTTGGCTGGCAACCTCAGGGAAGAAGTACATGTCGTTGAAGCACGTGACGCCGGCCGTGAGCATCTCTGCGATGGCCAATGCTGTGCCATCCCAGACGAATTCCGGGCCAACCCACTCACCTTCCGTCGGCCAGATGTGATCTTGGAGCCAGACGCTGAGCGGCAGATCGTCGGCGAATCCACGCATCAAGGTCATCGCGGCGTGCGTGTGGGTATTCACCAGACCAGGGATCACGACATGGTGCGGCAAGTCCACCAACTCGCGGGGCCGGTACCGCGAGGTCAGCCGAAAGGCGGGGCCGATGTCGACGATCAGGCCGTCGCGAATTGCCACTGCATGGTCGCGATGATGCGTTCCCAGGTCATCTACGGGAACAACCCACTGCGCCGTTATCAAAGTGTCGACGGCTTCCATGGGCGTGACGTTAGTAGGGCAGAGCTACGGCAGCGACTAGCCCATCCGAACGAACCGTTAACTTGACATACTCAAGTTCTTGAATAATTCCAGATAGGGGACTAGTGTGTCGATCGTGCCCACTCTCCCCCGCGAAGCCGCAGCTGACGCTTTGCGAAGCGCCGGGCTACGAGTTACGGCACCACGGGTAGCTGTCCTTGAGTGTCTGGTCGAGCGCCCTCACTGCAGTGCCGACGCGTTGCGTCAACCTGTCAACGATCAACTCGGTGCGGTGTCCACACAGGCCATCTACGACGTCTTGAACGCGCTGACCGAAGCCGGGCTGACCCGCCGCATCGAACCTGCTGGTCATCCCGCTCTATTCGAGACACGTACCGGCGATAACCATCACCACCTTGTCTGCCGCGAATGTGGAGCCGTCGAAGACGTTGACTGCGCGGCAGGCAAACGTCCGTGCTTGGACGCCGTCGACGACCGTGGATTCCAAATTGATGAAGCGGAAGTCATCTACTGGGGTACCTGCCCGAACTGCAGCACTCAAGTCCAACCAACCCAAAGAATTAGGAAGAATTCCCGAGCCTGACACCCCGGGGCGACCATCACAGGAGAGGTAATTATGGAGAGCGAAAGCAAGTGCCCGGTCTCGCACAGCGGCGGCACCACGAACCGAGACTGGTGGCCCGACGAGGTCAACCTCAAGGTCCTGCAGCAGAACTCGCCTGCAGCCGACCCCATGGGCGAGGAGTTCAACTATGACGACGCTTTCTCCAGCCTTGACCTCAACGCCCTCAAGGCCGACCTTGCGGCGTTGATGACTGACTCCCAAGACTGGTGGCCTGCGGACTACGGCCACTACGGTCCGCTCTTCATCCGCATGGCCTGGCA
>DMNR01000362.1:0-216 GCA_003452655.1 Actinomycetota bacterium
TCGCCGAGGGATCCGCCGGAGTTGCGCCAATCACCGACGTCGTCGTGGGGTACCCCACGGTCGACCGCCATGCACTGCGTCGACTGGCACACAATCCGGAACTGGCCGCTCGAATCACACTGATGGTCGACGACGTGGCACATCTTGCGCTCATTCACGAAGCTGCTCGCGACACAGCCACCGTAATTCGGGTGTGCATCGACGTGGATTCATCCT
>DMNR01000362.1:284-8100 GCA_003452655.1 Actinomycetota bacterium
GTAATTCGGGTGTGCATCGACGTAGATTCATCCTGGCGCCCGCGGACGCCTGGAAAGCGGCGTGGCCCGCACATCGGCGCCCAACGATCTCCCCAACATTCCGAGGAACAGGTTGGCGACTTTGCGGCGCGAGTCATCGATTCACCCGCTGTCGACCTCGTGGGGCTCATGTTTTACGAGGCCCAGATAGCAGGAGTCGGTGATGCTCCAAGTGGGCATGCCCTGCGGGCTCGTGCGATTAGCGCCATGCAGTCAGGTTCAAAGCGGGAGTTGGCGCGTCGTCGGCCACGAATCGTTTCGACGGTCAACGACTTGCTCGTGGAGCGCCGCGGCCGCCGACTCGAGTTCGTTAATGCTGGCGGAACGGGTTCCCTGGAATTCTCGTCAGCAGACACCAGCGTGACCGAAGTGACGGCGGGATCCGGATTTTTCGCCCCAACCTTGTTCGACAGTTACAAGCACTTTCATCCCGTCCCTGCGGCCTCGTTCGCACTTCCGGTTGTGCGCCGTCCGGGTCCGGGCACGGTGACCGTCCTGGGAGGCGGGTATATCGCTTCGGGAATCGCAGACGCCTCACGGCTTCCGACACCGTGGCTTCCTGTGGGCCTGAAGTTGGACGGACAAGAAGGCGCGGGCGAGGTTCAGACCCCGCTACACGGTCATTCGGCCGACGAACTCGCCCTTGGCGATCGCGTGTGGTTCCGCCACGCAAAGGCCGGGGAGCTTGCTGAACGGTTCTCCGAATTCCTGCTCATTCGGGGGACGGAAGTTGTCGATCGTGTTCCGACCTATCGCGGCGAGGGCAAGACGTTCCTCTAAGCCGTCACCAGCCCCCTTCAACGCTCTTTTGCTGATCTTTTTCCGATAGCGTGCGCTCACCTCGCAGTCAAGGAGCATCATGAGCAACGAAGCCGCACCGGACTCCGCCACCGCAGCCACTGGGTCTTCCACGAAGTGGGTTGCCCTCGCAGCGATGATGTTTGCCGTATCGATGATGTTCATCGATCAGACGATTGTCTCTATTGCGATCCCGACGATTCAGACCGAGTTGGGTCTGAGCGACGCCGGCGTTCAGTGGGTAATCAACGGCTATCTGCTGTCCCTGTCAGCATTCTTCGCGCTCGGTGGGCGCCTGTCAGACATTCTCGGCCACAAACGAATGGTGCTGCTAGGGGTCACCATCTTCGCCATCTCATCGGCCATGTGTGGTGCCACGCCTGATTCGAGCATTGCCGAAGCGTGGCTGATCTTCTTCCGAATTCTGCAGGGAATCGGCGCGGCCCTACTCTTCCCTGCTGCTCTGGCGATTGTGGTCTCTGCGTTTCCCCTCAAGGAGCGCGGCAAGGCTCTCGCCCTCTTCTTCGGAATCACCGGTGGCCTCACGGCGATCGGTCCAATCCTTGGCGGTTACCTCAGCGAGTGGACCTGGCGCGCGATCTTCTGGGTCAACGTCCCGGTCGCCATCATCGCGATCATTCTCACGCTTATTGCCAAGATCCACACCAAGCACAAGCGGGAGCCCCTTGATTACAAGGGTGCCGTCCTGATCGCGCTCGGCATGGGGTTCAGCGTGCTCGGCCTTCAGCAGGCGAGCTCGTGGGGCTGGGGATCGTGGAAGACGATTGGCTCAATCGTCTTGGGGCTCGCCTTGCTCGTCGTCTTTGTGAAGGTGGAAACCAAGGTCAAGATCCCTTTGATCAAGGTCGAAATCTTCAAGGACCGGGCATTCTTCGTCGACAACGCCGTGCTCTTCTTCGCGATGATGGCGTTCGTCCCCGTGTTCTTCTTCGGCAGCGTGTACTCGCAAGCCGTTCTTGGCTACAACGCGTCAAACGCGGGCTTGTATCTCCTGGTCTTCTTTGCCGGCTTTGCCCCGGCAGTTCAAGTCGGTGGCCGAATTCTTGATAAGAGCGGGGCGCGCAGCCCCGTCATCATCGGGTGCGCCGTCGGTGCCGTCGGTTTCTTCCTTTGGGCAGGCAAGCTCACCGACTACAGCCTCAGCGCTCAATGGCCGTTCATCGTCATCGCCGGAGCCGGCATCGGCCTGCTACTCGGGCCCGCTAGCACAGACGCAGTGAACCGAGCAATCAATGCTTCGTACGGTGAGGTCACCGGCATCAACCAGACAATTCGCAACTACGGCTCCAGTCTTGGTCTGGCGATCTTCGGAACCCTGTTGATCAACGCAAACGCGGCCAAAATCACGGCAACCCTCACCGGTTTCGGAGTGCCGGAATCACAGGCAACCAGCATCGGCAAAACGTTGTCCGAGGGCACTAGTTCGGGGGCATCAGCATTCCCCGCCAACATTCCGCAAGCCGTTCAGGAACAAATCGCCTCGGCAATCAAACTCGACTTCGCACAAGCGAACCAGGTCGTGTATTACGGAATGTCCGCAGCGCTCGTCATCGCATTCATCGTGTCCCTGTTCCATCCCGGTGGTCGGGTGACCGAAGAGGTTGTCGAGGCTGGCGGCTCGGGACCAGACGCTCCAGAGTCAAGCGACCCACTGCCCGCAGTCGGGCACTGAGGCGTAAAGCGCTCGCGCTCGTGCGTGGGCAGGTGTCAGAGCCGACAGGCAAGGATGTCGGTGACCAGAATTCCGCGCCCACCGAGTTCGTAGAGTGAATCCATCACGGCGTGGACTTCGGCTCGCGAAACCATCGCGCGAACAGCAACCCAACCCTCTTCTCGCAAAGGTGAAATCGTCGGTGATTCAAGTCCTGGCGTAACGGCGGTGGCGGCATCCACGTGTTCGGCGCGGATGTCGTAATCAACCATGACGTAACTGCGAGCGGCTATGACTCCCTCGATGCGTCGGATGAAGGTAGACGCGGCCGAACTCGGTTCAGAAGCTGCCGGTCGAACCAACAGTCCCTCACTATGAAGCAGCGGGTCACCAACAACTACCAAGCCTGCTTGGCGCAGTGTTGTTCCAGTGTCCACGACATCTGCCACTGCATCTGCGACTCCGAGCGCAACGGCATTCTCGACGGCTCCATCGAGCTTAACGATCGAGGCCTTCACGCCCGCCTGGTCGAGATGGGCCTGCAGGATTCCGGGGTACGAGGTCGCGATGCGCAATCCCGCGAGGTCGTCAATGCTCGCGATGCTTCCAACAGGTGCCGCTAACCGAAACGTCGATCCGCCGAAACCAAGTGGCAAGACTTCGGCCGCACTCGCCTTCGAGTCGAGCAACATGTCCCGGCCGGTAATCCCGAGATCCAACTGGCCAGCTCCGACGTAGACAGCGATGTCTCGCGGACGCAGAAAGAAGAACTCAGCGTCGTTGTCTGGATCGGCCACTACGAGCTCGTTGCCTCGACTGTTGCGCAAGTACCCGGCTTCATTGAGCATCTTGCGGGCTGGCTCTGAAAGCGCCCCTTTGTTGGGAACGGCTATGCGTAGCACCGGAGACCTTCCGTATTTGGGTGGGTTCTTACGTGGGCGTGCCTTACGAGCCTAGCTATAGCTGTGCGTAGACATCATCAGGTGTTATGCCGCACGCAATCATCATGACGGCGGCGTGGTACAGCAGTTGCGAGATCTCCTCGGCTGTGCGATCGCGGCCTTCATGTTCGGCAGCCATCCACACCTCCGCGGCCTCCTCGACAACCTTTTTCCCGATCGCATGGACACCGCCATTGACGAGGTTGACGGTGTTCGACTCAGGATCACCGGAGTCAACACGGTCCTGCAGTTGCCTGTATAGCTCATCGAAATTCTTCATCGGGCGAAGCCTAGCCCGCCGCTGCTTGCCCGGTCGCGCAACTGCTTGAGCGTCAGCGCTGTGGTGATCGCTGCGAGCGCGGCCTCACGACCCTTGTCCTCGGTTGAACCCGGCAGACCGGCGCGTGCCAGCGCCTGGGCCTCATCATCACAGGTGAGCACGCCAAATCCGACGGGCACTCCCGTATCGAGAGCGACCCGAACCAAACCATCTGTGGCTGCTCGACACACGTAGTCGAAGTGGGGTGTACCACCACGAATCACAACACCGAGCGCCACCACCGCATCTGCCCCCGGCGCGGCGCTCGCGGCAACGATCGGCAGCTCGAAAGTCCCAGGCACCATGACGAGTTCATGGGTCGCCCCGGCCTCGTCAAGTAATCCCGTTGCCCCGGCAATTAACCCGCCCATCGCTTGCGCGTGCCAGCTGCTAGCAACCACTGTGACCTTGAGTCCAGTGTTCGTCGGCACCGGCGCTTGCGGATCATTATGTGCGCTCATACTTTCCCCGATTCTTTCTCAACCGCCGAGTCTGTGGAACCCGTTGTACTCAGGTGATGACCCATCCGCGATGCCTTCGTCTGCAGGTAGTGGGCATTGTGTTCGTTCGGTTCGATCTGCAGCGCCTCTCGCCCGGTCACGGTTATCCCGTAGCCGTCGAGCCCCGCCAGCTTGGCTGGGTTGTTCGTCAACAAACGCATGCTCTTCACACCGAGATCCACCAGAATCTGAGCTCCGGTGCCGTAGTCACGCGAATCCGACGGCAGGCCTAACAGAAGGTTGGCGTCGACGGTGTCAGCACCCTGATCCTGGAGGTGGTACGCGCGCAACTTCTGCAGCAGGCCTATCCCCCGGCCTTCATGGCCTCGGACGTAGAGGACAACTCCTCGACCCTCGCTTGCCACGCGTGCCAGCGCAGCATCCAACTGCGGTCCGCAGTCGCAGCGCAATGAGCCCATGACGTCGCCGGTTAAGCATTCGGAATGAACCCGAATCAAGAGATCTTCGCCATCGCCAATCTCGCCATACACCAGTGCAAGATGCTCAAGGCCGTCCATGGTGTCGCGATATCCGATCGCGGTGAAGTCCCCATGAACGGTCGGCAGATTGGCCTGCGCTACGCGTTCGACGAAGCTCTCTCGGTGTCGAATAAATGCAATCAGATCGGCGATAGAAATCATCGACAGGGCGTGTTCGTCGGCGAAGGCGCGGCAGTCGGGCGCGCGCATCATCGTGCCGTCGTCATTGACAAGTTCACAGATCGCACCGCCCGGTGGCAAGCCCGCCAGGCGAGCGAGATCAACAGCGGCCTCGGTGTGCCCGGCTCGGCGCAGGACGCCCCCGGGAACAGCCCGCAGCGGGAATACATGCCCGGGACGCGTGATATCGGTGGATTCGGTCGCAGAATCCATCAGGACCCGAATCGTGTGGGCACGATCAGCGGCAGAGATCCCGGTAGTCACTCCATCGCGGGCATCGACGCTGACCGAGTACGCGGTCTGCTTGCGATCCTCATTCACATGAGTCATAGGCGGAAGGCTGAGGCGGTCGAGGTCGGGGCCGTTCATCGGCACACACAACACACCGCTCGTATAGCGAATCATGAAAGCGACAAGCTCCGGTGTTGCCTTGCTTGCCGCGAAGATCAGATCACCTTCGTTTTCGCGATCCTCATCATCGACGACGACGACGGCCTTTCCTGCGCGGACATCGGCAATGGCTTGGACTACCGAATCCAAGCGCACTCCATCACCCGAAGGCGCATTCGCCTGGTCTGGTTCATGGAGCGGTGTGGCGGGCTTCGACTGATCATCGTCGGAGCCGAGGAGTTCGTCGGCTGGAATCATCGGGCGGGGCCACCTTCCAGCAGTCGCTGAACGTACTTAGCCAGAACGTCAGTCTCAATGTTCACGCGGTGACCAATCGCCAAGTTGCCCAGTGTGGTCTGCGCCAAGGTTGTGGGAATCAGTGAAACTTCGAACCAGTCGATACCCGCTGACGTCTTGCCCACACCACTGATCGTAAGTGAGACCCCATCAACAGTGATCGAGCCTTTCAGGGCGATCTGGCGAGCCTGCTCATGCGCGATCGAGAAGCGAAGCACTTCCCAGTGTTGTGCGACCGTGCGTTCAACGAGTTCCGCCACGCAATCGACATGACCAGAAACCACGTGTCCACCAAGGCGGCCGTTAGCGGGTAGCGCGCGTTCCAGATTCACCTGATCACCGTCAACTCGCTCACCGAGTGTCGTGTGATTGAGGGTCTCTGCCATGACGTCTGCGACGAATGAAGCGTCGTCAAATTCCGTCACAGTCAGGCACGCTCCGCTGACCGCAATCGAGCACCCGACAACTGCGTCGCTGACCACGAGTGGGCCAACGACGCGGATCCGAGCAGCATTCCCTGGCAGAGACTCCAGCGCCGAAATCGATCCCACTTCCTCGACAATGCCGGTAAACACCTCAGTCCTCACCTCCCTGGTTTGCCACTCGTGCTGGCAACATGTCGATCCTGATGTCTTCGCCCACCTGCGTCACCGACGTAAGAGTCAGACGCCGCATCTGGTCAATTGTCGTGACACCCAAGTCCTGCACGGCGGGCAACCCCCCACCGGCAACGCATGGCGCCACGTACCAGATGAGCTCGTCGACCAAACCTTCACGCAGGAGCGCCGTTGAAATGGTGGGCCCACCCTCCACCAATACGGATCGAATCCCACGCTCGTAAAGCGTGCGCAGCGCGAAAGCGAGGTCGTGTGTTCGCAACGTGATGGCGCCGGAGCCCGCAAGTTTGCTGGTGGCCGGAACATCTCGGTGACCGATGACGACCGGTATCGGTTGGTACGAGGCGCCAACGCGGCGGTCAGTCAGGGCAGGATCGTCGGCGATCACTGTGCCAATCCCCACCATGACCGCGCCGGACTCTGAGCGCAGCGCGTGAACCTGATGCCTGGCAGCTTCGCCAGTAATCCATCGGCTCGATCCATCCGGCGCTGCGATCTTGCCATCCAAACTAGCTGCGATCTTCAACGTCACAAAAGGCCACCCGCGCGCAACTGCCGCACTCCACTTCGGGTTAATCGCACGTGAGGCTTCGGCAAGGATTCCTGACTCCACATCGAGGCCGGCTTCACGCAAAACGGCTGCGCCACCCGCCGCCGCCGGATTCGGATCCTGCTGAGCGAATACGACGCGAGCAATCCCGGCATCTATCAAGGCTTGCGTGCAGGGACCGGTGCGACCAGTGTGCGCGCACGGCTCCAGGGTTACGACTGCAGTGGCTCCCCGAGCCGACGTTCCTGCTGCTCCGAGCGCGACTACCTCCGCGTGCGGTGTGCCAGCACCTTCATGGGCACCGGAACTGAGCGCGACGCCCTGAGGGTCCACGATTACGCAGCCAACCCGAGGGTTGGGTCCTGGCGGGAAGTCCGCAGACTGCGCCAAGGAAATTGCCAGGCGCATCGCATCGAACTCTGCTGCCGTTGCCATACGCACCTCCTGCGCAATGGTGGTGACTCCGGTTGAACGGCGCACCTGATCGTCAAGCGTCAGTGCCATCCATCATGATCGTCGCGATGAGTGCACCCGAGGCGCACCTGGCTACCAAGTGGCTTGCGTCACCCACCAGCAGCGATGGCCGCCGCCCGAATGTTATTGATCGCAACGATGGGATCAGCGGCACCGTAAACCGATGAGCCGGCCACAAAAACGTTCGCACCAGCCGCGGCGGCGATCTCCACGGTGGAATCATCGATCCCGCCGTCGACCTGAAGCCAGACATCTGAATCCGGACCGAGCAATTCTCGCGTTCGCGCGATCTTCGGCACCACGACTTCAAGAAATGACTGACCGCCAAACCCAGGCTCGACGGTCATCAACAGAACCATGTCGAGTTCGACGAGCATGTCGGCATACGGTTCAATCGCCGTTGCCGGTTTCAGCGCCATGCCTGCCCTTGCACCAGCAGACCTCAATGCACGAGCGAGTCGAATCGGCGCCTGCGCGGCCTCAACGTGGAAGGTCACGCTGCCAGCCCCCGCCTCTGCGTAGGCCGGAGCCCACCGGTCGGGGTCCTCGATCATCAGGTG
>DMNR01000362.1:8177-8409 GCA_003452655.1 Actinomycetota bacterium
GGTCAGGTTGGGCACGAAGTGGTTATCCATGACGTCAACATGGAGCCAATCGGCCGCGCCTGCGACTCGTTCACATTCGGCGGCCAACTCGGCGAAGTTGGAGGACAGGATGCTGGGTGAAATTTGTACCGACACGTCCCAGAGGCTAGTGCCCGAACTACCCGCGACGCATCAGGGAAAAGAACATCCCATCGGTTCCGTGCAGGTGAGGCCATAGTCGAACGTTGGGGCC
>DMNR01000411.1 GCA_003452655.1 Actinomycetota bacterium
CGGGAAACAGTTACGGGCATCACCTGATCATTACGTTCAGGAACGGCACTAAAGCGATCTACGCCCACCTGACGAAAATTAGTGTCAAGCCTGGACCTGTGGCCGCGGGAAGTCCGTTGGGAACGGTCGGCTGTTCCGGCACGTCCGGTGAGTCGAATGCCTGCGCCATTTCGGAGGCACATTTGCATTTGGAATGGTCCGGATTGAAATGGTCGCCAGGGCAGTATGGGGAACTACCTCCAGCCTTCCATAAATGGCGGGGTACGCCCGCCCGCTGCTACGAGGGCTGCGGCTAGCCGAGAGACTCGCGAACGAACTCGAAACAGGCCAAAGAAGCTACAGGCGGGCATTCATTATCAAGTCTGCATGCAGTTGCTAATTGCCCCACCACACAATGACGAATACGCCCAGACAGACCCAGAACAGCCGGGTGGGTCGTACCGACACGTTGATCCACCGTTTGGTGACCAGCCCGTAAACGAACCTGACAGCTGTCGCGACCGCAACTAGCGCCAGCACGTATGCCGCCGGGTTGAAAGCCCACGCAACGCCGAACTGGCCTTTGGCCAGCGCCGTGCTTGCACGAGTCAGCCCGCACGTCGGAGTGACAACACCAAACGCCCAGGTCGGCATCGGTAAGTCGAAAGGCGGAAGTCCCACGATCGCGAAAACTCCCGCCAGCAACATTCCGGCAGCCATGAACCACGTCAGTCGGGGCATCCGATTGTCCGCGTCGACAGATACCGAATACCCGAACGCGTTACGACGTGTTCGTTTGACAGCCGCGCTGTCGGTGCTCTGAATTGTCATTCCCATCCCATCTAGCNCTGTAGCGAACCATCAGTCTCGTTTTACCGCAACACCAGGATCGATTCGGCAGTCAGTGCCACCGCTTTGGCATCATCAACAGCAGCAAGTGACTGAAGCCCGGTCACAATCCCCTTGGAGGTCCACGTCTGACCGGCATCCGTGGACACAGACACAGTGCCATCACGTTCAGCAATCCACACGTTGGTTCCGACCGCGGAAATCAGGACAGGGTGCGGCGCGCTCAGTAGCGGAAGAAACGACTGAGCGTCATCGTCGCTGACGCTTAGACCGGTCGCCGTTACCGCCAGCAGGCGAACCCCGGCATAAACCAAGGCGGTCGGTTGCGTCGTCGCTCCAGCACCCCACGTCTTCCCGCCGTCAGTGGAAACGTTCAGTTGATTGCTTCCTGAGGAGCCGACGACGATGTCCCCACGCGAAGCGAGGGTGTGGAAATCTGCGATGCCACTTTCAGACTTGGCTGACCAGGAGCGACCTTGATCGCGACTTTCAATCAGTCCCAAAGGATTTGGTTGCGCACTGTCGGGCCCCGGGTGGCCACTGGATAGCCACCTGTTGGCTTGTTCAACAGTGAAGCCCATCAGGTCATCGCGGGTGTCACCCGCCGCGCTGACCGTTCCGACGGTATTGACCCACCATGCCCCGTTGTGGGTGGCAACGATGACGGCGCTGGTAGCACGATCAAAGGCCGCCCCGTGGATGTGCTCTAGCGGATGCGATAAGGGTGTTCGAGATGCCACGACTCCCTCGGGTGACCTGCCCGAAACATCGATGTCACCTCGTGAACAGGCCGAACCAACCAAGCTCACCAAAAGCAGAAGAATCGTTCCCACGAGTATGCGCGGCCTGACCCCAATGCCTTCTCGCTCGGCGACTTGCAATATGTCATGGCGAGCCATTGATCACGCCCAATGTTTTCAGTCGAGGACTGGAACTCCCGGTCAATCCCAACATTACTAGACTACTTAGTAGTGCAGGCGGACGGTTGAGGAGTGGTTGGTGTTGGCTAAACATTCTTCGAGCGGTCGAACCCTCTCGACACCCACCGAACCCGGCGAACCGGTGTAATCTGCCAGCGCGGCACCCATTCGGTGCGCACGGGCAACGGAGGGAGGACTATGCGGACATTGGGCGAACTAGAAGCTGCTGTGATGGCCTGCCTTTGGCAGTCCCAGACTCCTGTCTCGGTCCGTGATGTCATGGACCGCCTCAACGCGGACCGAGACCTTGCATATACGACCGTGCTGACAGTGCTGGATAACCTGCATCGCAAACAGATGGTGACTCGGGAATTGAATGGTCGCGCCTACCAATACGTAGCCGCCAAATCCCAAGGTGAGTACTCCGCGGAATTGATTGCAGCCGCCGCCGCGCAATCCGACGACAAGATGGGGGCGCTCATGCACTTCGTGGAGAGGCTTAGCCCGCAAGAAGTTCGTGAACTGCGAGCCGCTCTTGATGCTCAGCAGCCGCGAAAAGCAGCGCCAGCAACCACGGAGAGGCGGGCCAGTCCGTGATGTGGTTTGTTGCAGGACTCCTTGCATATGCCATGGTCGTTGCCACGGTCGGTGGATGGCTAATCCGGCGGGTAGCGTGGTCTGCCCACTCGCCAATGTTGGGCGTGCGCACATGGCAGGTGACCCAAGCCTCTGTGCTCCTATCGGTAGCTGCCGCTGGGCTACTGATGATCGGCACCGACCCCATCGAACCCGCGAGTCGGTCAGTCAGGACACAGACCGCGACCGACACGTCCGGGGTCACCGACACCGTTTCCTCAACGCTGTGTCTGAGTGTTGTTGTGCTTTCTTCCACACTGCTTCTCCTTGTCGGTTTCGGTGTTCTTCGGGCGATCAGGCGTGCGCAGCGCGCGAGGGATCTACACATAGATCACCTCACCGCCGTGGCTCGTCAGAACGTGGACTTGAATGCACTCGTCCTCGACCACGACACGGCCGCGGCGTATTGCCTCGCCGGGTCACGGCCCACGGTCGTTCTCACGAGTGCCGCGATCGCACTCCTCGACGACGACGAGCTGCGAGCCGTCATCGTTCACGAGCGCGAACACATGCGGGGCCGTCATGACGTGCAGTTGGCGGCCGCCGCCGGACTTCGCTGGGCGCTACCGCTACTGCCGCTATTTCGGTGGGGCCACGACGAACAGGCCAGGCTCTTCGAAATGGTCGCCGACGATGCCGCCGCCCATGATGTCTCACGGCAAGTTGTGGCGACTGCGATGGTGCAGATGGCGGAACTCGCAGCTCCAGAGCCAGCCCTCAATGTCGGCGGGCACCACACGATCCACCGCGTTCACCGGCTGCTCGCTCCAGGTCAGCCTCTGGGGCGTATTCGCGCGATCATGGTCGTGTGTGTTCTGGCGCTGTCGATTCTGGCGCCAGTTGGCGTTGCGGCAACACCGATCTTTGCCACCACCGGAACGGTCGCCTGCGGTATCGCTGGCCCAGCACCGCACTAGGCCAACTCCGGTGAAAGATCAGGCCAACCATCACCGCACATCCCGGGCGGGCACAACCCCAAACCGCGCTGGGTGTTCAGGCCCCACCTACTAGTCAGGGTAGTATTCGAGCAAATTCGTCCGCCCGCGCATGTGACGGACATGTTCATCCGGGCGACGGAGGGGGATGTAAGGCGATGTCACAGAAGAATTCACACGATGCCAAACGGACGGCACGCGAG
>DMNR01000154.1:0-1044 GCA_003452655.1 Actinomycetota bacterium
GCCGCATTAGTCCACTCGATTGCTAAGAATCATGCTCTGGTCGACGGGAACAAACGGCTCGCGCTTGGAGCTTTGATCGCCTTCCTAGGTATGAATGGTCAGCGCCTGACACTGTCGAATGATCAGGCCCACGACCTAATCATTGACATTGCCAGCGGCGTGCTGACTGAGGTCGAAGAGATCTCTCAACGAATTGAATCCGGAGCTCACACGCGATGAAATCGCGGATTGGATCAGCGCCCATAGTGTCGAATTAGGCTGATTCGGGATATCGCGGCGCGTGACCAATCTGCCGTTGTCTAGGTTGGATTCCGTGACTGACCCCATCAGTACCGATGACATCGACCCGGGCGAGCTTCCGCCCTTTGACTTTGAACGCGCCGAGGCAGCGATTCGCGAACTCCTACTTGCCGCAGGGGAGAATCCAAACCGAGACGGTTTGCAGGACACTCCCGCCCGTGTGGCGCGGATGTATGCGGAGATCTTCGCGGGCCTGCGTCAGCGCCCCGAAGACGTACTGACCACCACGTTCGATATTGCGCACGACGAACTAGTGCTGGTTCGAGACATCGAACTATGGAGTCAATGCGAACATCACCTCGTACCGTTCTTCGGGCGGGCACATGTCGGCTACATTCCCGCCGATGACGGCAAGATCACGGGCCTCTCGAAACTCGCCCGACTCGTTGACGTCTACGCGAAACGTCCTCAAGTCCAAGAACGGCTCACAACGCAGATTGCCGATGCACTTGATCGAATCCTCAAGCCGCGGGGAATCATCGTGGTCATCGAGGCTGAGCACCTCTGTATGGCAATGCGCGGAGTCCATAAGCCGGGTTCACGGACAACCACGAGCGCCGTTCGCGGGCAGCTCCGCGACGGAGCCACGCGGGCCGAGGCAATGTCCCTCATCATGGCCCGGTGATCGACGAACAGCTTGCGCGGATCGGGGAACCCGGACGCGCTGTGGTGATGGGCGTCATCAACGCCACCCCCGATTCGTTCAGCGACGGCGGTCAGTTCGCGGACGCGGGCGCGGCGATC
>DMNR01000154.1:1207-9715 GCA_003452655.1 Actinomycetota bacterium
GTTGATGAAGAGTTGTCCAGAGTTATTCCGATTCTCGCGGGTCTTACCAACCGGGGAATCCAATGCAGCATCGACACCATGCGCTCGGAGGTTGCTGCCCAGGCTGTTGCTGCCGGAGCCTGTCTGGTCAACGACGTCAGCGGCGGCCTCGCAGATCACCGGATGTTGGCAGTTGTCAGTGAACTTGGCGTGCCGATTGTGCTGATGCATTGGCGGGCACCGAGTGATCAGATGGACAACTTCACTCACTACGACGATGTGGTGGCGCAGGTCGCCATGGCGCTGGCAGGTCGCCGAGACGCGGCCGTTGCAGCAGGAATCAGCCCGGACCGCATCGTCCTTGACCCAGGGTTGGGCTTCGCGAAGTTGGCGATCCATAACTGGGCGTTGTTGCGTGAACTTCCGAGCTTGCTGGCATTGCACCAACCCGTCTTGATTGGGGCATCGCGCAAACGCTTCCTTGGAGCCGTCCTCGCGCAACCCGATGGAACGGCGAGACCTGTCAGCGATCGGGATGCCGCGACGCACGCCATTTCGGCCCTCGCTGCTGCAAACGGTGCGTGGGGAGTGCGCGTTCACGAAGTTGCCGGGACACTGGACGCAGTGCGCGTGGCACGTGCCTGGCGTGAGGGAGGTGCATGGTGAATCAAGGCTTCGAAGGCTTCGACCGGATTACGTTGACCGGAGTAGAGGCACTCGGGTACCACGGTGTACTGCCTTCCGAGCGTGAAAACGGTCAGCCGTTCATTGTGGACGTGGTGCTGCACGCAGAAATCCGTCAGGCCGGCCGTACCGATGACCTCGACCACACGGTTGACTACTCCGAGGTCGCCGACACCATCGTCGCCGCGATCACAGGACAGCCACTGAACCTGATCGAGGCACTCGCTCAACGAATCGCTGAATCCATCTTCGCGTTGGAGTCAGCAACTCGGACGAACGTGTCGGTGGTGGAAGTGACGGTCCACAAACCGCAGGCCCCGATCAACGTGCCGTTCTCCGACGTGTCGGTGACGATCGTTCGGGTCAGATGACCGATCCGCAGGCGAGCAGTTCGGCGGCCCGCGCACCAGTGGAGGTCGCGCTAAGTCTTGGTGCGAATCTGGGCGAACGGTTAGCAGCGCTTCAACGGGCAATTGATGTGATCACTGCCGACCCCGCAGTTCAGGCAGTCTCGGTATCGGCGGTGTACGAGACCGATCCGGTGGGTGGTCCAGAGCAACCCGACTACCTCAACGCGGTCCTACTCATTCGCACAACGTTGGTGCCGGTTGAGGTGCTTGCTCTCGCGCACCTCGCTGAACAGGACCTCCACCGCACTCGTGAGGTGCGGTGGGGTGCAAGAACATTGGATGTCGATGTCATCAACTACGGCGACATCGTCAGCGACGACCCGGCCTTGACCCTGCCGCATCCTCGGGCCGCCGAACGCGCTTTTGTTTTGATCCCGCTGCTCGATGCAGCCGGAGATGCGGGGCTGGCAGGAATCCCGACCCCAGCCTCAAAGCTGCTTGCTGCGTTGCCAACGGCTGACGTCGCAGGAGTCCGTAGACGCGAGGACTTGGCGCTGACCATTGACACGAGGGCATAGTCTGGGACCGTGACTCCAACACGCCCGCTGCTCCTCGTCGCTTTGGCAGTGCTCGCGGGAGCTATCGGTTTTGCGACTGTGAGCCTTTGGGAAACCGCCTTCGGTCGGACATTGCCGGTGCCACTGATGGCGTCAATCACGCTGTTCCTGCTGGCCGTGGCGATCTTCATCTGGGCGATCTTGATAAGGCCGCGATTGCTGCGCAAGGAAGGCACGAAGCCGATCAGCCCGTTCACTGCCGCGCGTACGGCAGCGTTGGCGATGGCTGCCTCGCGCACGGGTGCCCTGGTCGTTGGTTTTTATCTTGGTACGGCCCTGGCCTTCTCTGGCAAGCTGTACATCCCAGTCGCACAGGAACGCTTCTGGTTCTCGCTGATTGCAGCGCTAGCAGCAATCCTTGTGGTCCTGGCGGCGCTTTGGCTGGAATACATCTGCCGCCTGCCTGGCGATGACGATGACGACGCTTCCGGGCCTCAACAGCGCGAGGGTGAACCCACGGATTGGGCACTTCCTACGAACAAGTCTCAGGGTCAGAACCGGCCACTGTCGTAGCGCTTGCTCAGGTCTGTTCGCGGACGACGACGGTGGTCATCACGTCGCCCTTCTGAATCTGCTTGGCGACGTTGAGCCCCGTTTGCACCTTGCCGAACAGGTTGTACAACGGTTGCAGCTTCGCGGTGTCGTCGGCGATGTCGATGAAGAACTGGGAACCGTTGGTATTGGGTCCGGAATTCGCCATCGCGACGGCACCATCGACGTATTGCTGTCGGACAGGTTCGTCGGCAAACTTATACCCTGGCCCGCCGCTGCCGGTCCCCTGTGGATCCCCACCTTGGATCACAAAGTCAGGTACGACACGATGAAACGTAAGCCCGTCGTAGAACTTGTTACGAGCGAGGGTCACGAAGTTGTTGACGCTCTTGGGTGCCAACTCGGGTTGCAGGCACAAGACGATGTTTCCCTTAGCGGTGGTGATCGTCGCCTGGTAGAGCTTGGCCGGGTTGATGGTTTCGGGAGGCGCGGCCGGGTACTCGCGGGGGTTCGCCGGGGCATCTTTCGGCGCCAGCGGCTCGGAGAACGTCACTGTCGAACAGTCAGCGAATGGAATCGTCGAACTAGGTGCGGCGGTTGTGGGAGTTGCACTTCCCGTTGAGGTCTGGGCTGATGAATTGCTGCAGCCGCTCAGGGCAGCGCCGAGGGCCCCGGCTGAAAGAACGCAGGCGGCGGTGGTTCGCCAGGAGAAGGTCATCGAGGAATAGTGCCAGCTTCGTGGGCTCGGTTACTCGTTGTCGCGCGGGTGGCGTCCCGTGGCGATGAATGACCGTCCGGATAGTTCGAGCACGTCGATCTTGATAAAGCGGTTCTTGGGTGAGGTGTTCCACGGGAAGAGCGGAAGCCCTTCGACCTGTTCCTCGATCTCTTGGTTCCCCAGCAGCTCAGCCTTGCCGTGGGCGACGACGCTCCACGCGTGGTTGTCTTCCGGGACATAACCATCAATCTCAAACGCAACCCACTCGTTGATCACCACGGAGACGAGCTTGGAGCCCTCAGCTGAGCGCAGGTAGATGGCGCCGTCATTGACGGTGTAGTTGATAGGGAAGATATCCGGACGCCCTGCAACGGCAACTGCCAATCGCCCAAGTTCTTCGCTGCGGAGTCGTTCCCAGCATGCTTCGTCATCAAGGATTTCGATGCCACTACGCGGGTCGCTAGTCATAGCCAAATTGTCTCACTCCACCCTTGCGGAGTCGGTAGCCGCCAATCCGATTCGCCGAACGGGTAGCCTGCTCGCGTGGACTACGAAGATCTGCCGTACGACGAGCTACGGGACAAAGCATTCGACCTTGCTGAGAAGCGCCATGATGTGGGCTTCTTCCTCGACCTGTTCAATCACACTCCCGCGATGCAGGATGCCTCGACCGAGGGTGGATCGCTGGGCGAAATTGGCGGCACGATCATCGAACTGGTCCGCGGCGCTCGGGAGACTTTTGGTGAGCAACAGGTCGGCGATATGAAACCGCTGTTTGTTGCTAATTACGCGACCTACCTGCGAGAGCACTCAGACAGCTAGCTCGACGAAGTTCCAACTGCCTGTCGGAACGTCGCAACGGCTTCAACCCCACCGCTGACGGATTCCCGCAACTCCACGCTCGCGCCGCTAGCGGCGGCGAGGTGGCGCACGATTGCGAGTCCAAGTCCGGTTCCGGCGTTGTCCTCGCGGACACTCCAGAAGCGGTCGAACGCCCGCGTGCGCGCCTCAGCGCTTAACCCCGGGCCCGAGTCGGTCACGAGCATTGTGGTTGTTCCGGCATCGATGCCAGTGGACTGCACGATCGTCACGATGACGCTCGATCCCTCCGAGCTCACCGATAGTGCGTTGTCGAGGTAGTTGTCCAAGATCTGTTCCGGAGCCTCTGGAACCGCGAGGATCAACGCGGATTGCGGGGCAGCAAGTTCCAGGCGGATTCCCTGTTCCTCTGCGAGCGGTTGCCAGATAGCAAATCGCTCGGTCGCGACGTCCGCAAGGTCGATGGCGACAAGTTCCTGTTGTTCGCCTTCCGCCCGCGCGAGGCGCAGCAGGCCGTCAATCACATGTTGGAGCCGCTCGGTTTCGGCCCGAGCCGCATCCAATGGTTCGGCCGCCGCATCGGGGGAGGTTACGAGGGCTTCGGCGGCCTGATCTAGTCGCAGCCGTAGCGCTGTTAATGGTGTCCGCAGTTGGTGAGAAGCATCTCCCGCGAACGACTGTTGAGCCTCGATCAGACTGTTCAAGCGGTCGGACATGGTGTTGAGATCACGGCCGAGCTTACGTAGCTCTGGGGCCCCCTCGTCAGTGGTGGCGCGGGCAGTCAGATCCCCAGATGCGAGTTGGGCAGTTGTCGCCTGAAGTCGACGGATGGGCCGGGTGATTGTTGCCGCCAACAGGAATGCGACGGCAATCGCGGCAAGCAGTGTCAGTCCGGCAACCACCATCAGGCCGCGGACACGCTCGTTGACGCGGTTGTCCAACTCGCTGGTTGGGTAGGTCAGGCGGACCGCTCCAAGCGTCTTGACGCCACTCAAAACCGGGACCGCGACATAGAGCACAGCTTTGCTCTCGGCGCTGGCATCCTGCTCACCAGAGGCGGTGTCGCCACCCAGGGCACTGCGGATTTCTGGTTGAGACTGCACCTGTTGCCCAACATTTGTCGCCGGGTCGCTGGCAGCGACGAGGACTCCCTTGGAATCGACGACAATCACGTCGGCGCCCTCTGCTTTGGAGTACCCCATCAACATCGCGGTCAGGGCTGGATTGTTCTGCGCCCGACCATCGGCAAGGGCTGCCTCTGAGCGCCCTGCGATCACGAATGCATCGCGCTGGAGTTCGGTGATGATGCGGTTGCTTTCGATTGACCGCAGGTAGAGCGCGAGTGGGACGTCTTGGACGAGTAGAACCAGCGCAGTGAGTGCAACGAGCACCGCCACGAGGCGCAGCTTCATTCGACCGACCTTCCGACCCGCAGGTTCCGTGGCTTACGGGGCAGCGACGTCGCTGTCCGCGTCGTCGGCCGGGTTACCCAGCCGGAAGCCAACACCGCGAACTGACTCGATCCATCCCGCCTCGCCGAGCTTCTTACGAATCGAGGCGACGTGCGCATCCACAGTCTTCGTCGGTCCGTACCAATCCGTCTCCCACACCTGGCTGAGGATGTCTGTGCGTCGGCAGACAGCGCCGGGATCTTCAGCAAGGAAACTCAGCAGGGCGAACTCCTTCGCCGTCAGCGCCACCTCTTCGTCGGCGAGGTAGACCCGCTGCGCCCGTCGGTCAATAAGCAGGGTGCCTACCTGCTGCTGGCCACTGACTTGGGCTGGAGTCGCCGATGTGCCGGGTGTCGATCGCCGGGTGACCGCCCGCATCCGGGCAATCAACTCGCGAATGCCAAATGGCTTGGCGAGGTAGTCGTCGGCACCGAGTTCGAGTCCGACGACTTTGTCGACCTCGTCGCCGCGCGCGCTGATGACGATGATCGGGATCTGTGAATCGGCCCGAATCGATCGGCACACGTCTTGACCGTCCATGTCGGGCAAGCCGAGGTCCAACAAGATGATGTCCGGGAGCGGTTCGCTCGCTGCTGCAGCTAGCGCTGAGGTTCCGTTTGAGACGTAGTCGACGGTGTACCCGTTGGCTGCCAGGCCATCGCGAACGCCGCTAGCAACCGCGGGATCGTCCTCAACCAGAAGAACGCGCACAGTGACTCCCCATTTCTTTCGAGTTTCCGACCCAGCGCGTTGATACGCCATCGTTGGCTACGTTAAGCGAGTCTGGCCCCCTAGCGTCACACGTGCGCCACCAGAATTTGCCGATTCTTGGACATCCACCCGTACCTTTTGGGTTCGTTTGGGGTTACCGTTGCATGTTGAGATGGGTTTCTTGCGTGCACGCTGCGCTCGAACAGAGACCGGAATGCCAAGGCCAGGAGGAAGCGATGAAGAGAGTGCGGGTTGTCACCGTGCTTTCGGTGTCGGGTGTCCTGGCCGCCGGTGCCGTTGCGACCGTGGTGAATACCTCGATACTCGGAGCAGTCACCGCGGGATCCGAGAGCTCCAGCGAATCGCTGCGCGCAGCGGAGGAAGTTGTCGACCCGGCAAGCGTCACCCCAGAACAGGCAGCCGCCGCGCTGCGGGCGACTGCCCAACAGAACAGGTCAGTTGCGGTTTCCACCTCGAAGTCGCGAGCAGGCTCGATTCCTGCCGTGAGCGTTGCGAACTCTGGGACTTTGTCAATGGCGGGCAATAGCAGTGCCGCGAGTTCGGGTATGCCGGAGCCGACGGTTGGTGCGGGAACCGGTTCCGCATCCGCGGCAAGTAAGCCCAGCGACGAGAACTCCAACCTGGGCACACCATCGGCACCGCCGACACCCAAACCGTCGGAGTCGGAGTCACCCTCAGCAAGCGTGACACCCTCGCCAAGCCCGACACCGTCATCAAGTGATTCAGCATCACCGAGTGTCTCGGTGTCGCCCAGCGAATCCGGCTCGTCGAGCCCATCACCGTCGGCGAGTCCGTCAAGTTCAACTGGCGCTTCGGAGTCGAGCTCGACTCAGCCGTAGCAAGCCGATCTGCAACTACTTCCCGAGATCCCCGGCGACAATCAGAAACGACATCACCGCGAGCGGCAGCTGCGCGAGTTTTGTCCCCGCCAGCACCTGGCTTGATGCCTGAGCGTTGGCAAACGAGGCAGTTCGTAACTTGAGGCGGTAAGACATGGGCCCGCCGCGAGAGACCAGGAACCAGCCATTGATACCCGTTGGGTTCTCGGTCCAGCCGTAGCCGCTTCCTTCCGGTACTCGAAGAGAGCGCGGCAGTCGCACATTCACGGGCTCGGCGCCGGGCGCGGACGATAGCTCGTTCGACGCAGCCTCCAGGCATCGCAGCGAGACAGCTAACTCCTCGGCGAGGACTTCGAATCTCGCCTGCGCGTCTGCGGAAGTTCGGGTCACCCGAACCAGCGTTCCTGCCTCAGCTAGCTCCGCGTAATTCAGGTAGGGGTCGTCGAATCTCAGGTCCAGTGCAAGTCCACTGGCGCGGGCGAGCGGCCCCGAAACTCCGAAGCTCGTTGCCACTTCACGCGGCAGGATTCCAATCCCTGCCAGCACCGAACAAGTCGAGATCCAGTCAAGCAGGCGATCTGCGAGCCCTGAACTTTCGGCGGCACGGCGGCGCAGCTGTTCCGGCCAGTCGGCAGGTGTGTCCTCTCGAACTCCACCTGGGACGACGAGCATCGGATGCAGGCGGCCGCCGCTGAGCGCTTCGTGGAGCCGGACCAGCGATTCCTTCGCATGGCGACATTCGTCGCGCAGGGCTATGGCAGCTGAATGGTCGTCGGCAAGTTCGCCGATCGTCTCGCCAAGCCAGCGCAGGTGATGAATCGCGCGGTTCAATTCCGCCATCGCAGTGCGGATCCAGGTGGCCCGCTGAGGAACCGTCATTCCGGACATCGCCTCGATCGTCAACGCGAGTCCCAACTCCGAGCCGAACGCGCTGTGCCAATCGTGGCGGTCTGCGAGCATCAGGGCCTGCCGATAGTCCCGTGACTCGAAGAGCTTCTCGACACCGCGATGAAGTGGCGCAACGAGAGGTTCGGCTGTTGCGATGACGGCGTCTTCTCCGTCTCCTTGAATGCCCAACTGCCACTGGATCGGACCGTGGACTGCGGGGTGCTGGCTACCGGCGTCGAGGGTCCAGCTCAGGGTACGAATTTGGCCGGAGTTGTCGATCTGCACAGGTCACACGGTAACGAGGGCGTCCGAGTCCTAGGCTGCCCTGGTGAGCAAGTCGCAGGAGGAAGCGCCAAGCGGTGCCCCCACTGCGCCCGCTGCACCCCGTTTGTCGGTGGGGGTCATCGGAACTGGTCGCGCGGGCAGCGTTCTTGGAGCCGCCCTCGCGCGTGCTGGGCACAAGGTGGTTGCGGCATACGGTGTCAGCGATCTGAGCCGATTGCGTGCGGAGGCACTATTGCCGGACGTTCCGCTGGTGACGCCGGAGGAAGTGCTCGCCCAAGCGGATCTCGTGTTGATCACAGTCCCCGACGACGTACTCGCCGAACTCGTCGCCGGGTTGAGCGCGACCAAAGCATTTCGCGCGGGGCAATTCATTGCTCACGCCAGTGGGCGCTACGGCATTGAGGTCCTAGTCCCTGCTAGTCGGGCAGGAGCCCTGCCCCTCGCGCTTCACCCCGCAATGACGCTCACCGGCACCAGCCTTGATCTTGAGCGGATCTCCGGAGCACCGTTTGGTGTGACGGCGCCGGATGAACTGCGACCGGTCGCCGAGGCTCTCGTCGTCGAGATGGGCGGTGATCCGGTGTGGGTTCCAGAGGAGCATCGTGCGCTGTATCACGCGGCGTTGGCGAACGGTGCGAACCACCTCGTCACGTT